>JBDSAB010000638.1:0-2521 GCA_039922395.1 Caldimonas sp. | reverse complement strand
CGTGCGAACGTCGAAGTCGGGCAGCGGGCTGCGCTGCGCGTACTTGTTCCACGGGCAGACGAGCTGGCAGTCGTCGCAGCCATAGATGCGGTTTCCGATCGCGGCGCGAAACTCGACCGGGATCGCGCCCTGGTGCTCGATCGTCAGGTACGAGATGCAGCGTCTCGCGTCGAGTCGCTCCGGCCCGACGATCGCCTGCGTCGGACAAATATCGATGCAGGCGGTGCAAGTTCCGCAATGCGCGCTCGCTGGCTCGGTCAGCGGCAGCGCGAGGTCGACATAGATCTCGCCGAGAAAGAACATCGAGCCGGCCGCGCGGTCGAGCACCAGCGTGTGCTTGCCACGCCAGCCAATGCCGCTGCGCGCCGCGAGTTCGACCTCCAGCACCGGCGCCGAGTCGGTGAAGACGCGGTGGCCGTAAGGGCCGACCTGCTCGGCGAGCGCATCGGCCAATGACTGCAGGCGGGCGCGCAGCACCTTGTGGTAATCGCGCCCTCGCGCATAGAGCGAGACCGTCGCCTGCTCGGGCCGGTTCAGGCGGTCCCATTCGATCGCCTGCCAATCGTCTGGCGTCGATCGTGGCAGGTAGTCCATGCGCGCCGTGATGACGCGCAGCGTGCCCGGAATCAGCTCGGCCGGTCGGGCCCGACGCAACCCATGCGCGGCCATGTAGTCCATCTGGCCATGCCAGCCGTTGTGCAGCCACGCCACAAGCCCCTGTTCAGCCGTAGCGAGGTCCACATCCGCCACACCGATCTGGGAAAATCCGAGCGCGCGAGCCTGCTCCCGCAAGCGCGCGAGGACAACGTCGCCCGCCAACTCCGCCACCGTGGTCATTTGTCGATTCTAGAAACCCGCCATCAGCACTGGGCCGACGAAGCGGCGTGTGCCAACGCCGCCGCAGCGCTCGGTCGCCACACGGCATTGCGCGATGCGACGATCGAGCTGCACGGCCCGCTCGGTGCCGGCAAGACGACCTTCGCGCGCCATCTGCTGCGGGCGCTCGGCGTGCAGGGCCATGTGAAGAGCCCGACCTATGCGCTGATGGAGCCGTACGAGATCGCAACCGCGTCCGGCCTGCTCTCGGTCTCGCACTTCGACTTCTACCGCTTCGACGACCCGCAGGAGTGGGAGGACGCCGGCTTCCGCGAGGTCTTCGCGAATCCGGGACTGAAGCTCGTCGAGTGGCCCGAGAAAGCGGCCGGGCTGCTGCCCGAGCCCGACCTCTGCATCGCGATCGAGCCGCAGCCGAGCGAGGCGCGCGCCGTCCGCATCGATGCGCGATCGGCACGCGGCCGGGAGCTGCTCGCGTGAACGCGCCCCGCAAGCCGAGCGAACGGCGTGCGGCGCTGCGATCGATGGGCGCGCTCTGCCTGCTGCTCGGCGGCAGCCGGCTCGCGTTCGGCGCCAGCATCGTCGCGGTTCGCGTCTGGCCGGCGAGCGACTACACCCGTGTGACCATCGAGTCCGACGCGCCGCTCGCGGTACGCCACTTTCTGGCGCAGGACCCACTGCGCCTCGTGATCGACATCGACGGCCTCGAGCTGAGCGCCGCATTGCGCGAGCTGGTCGGCAAGGTGCGCGCCGACGATCCCTACATCGCCGGCCTGCGGGTCGGCCAGAACCAGCCGCGCACGGTGCGGATGGTGATCGACCTGAAGCAGGCGACCGCGCCGCAACTCTTTACGCTTGCCCCCGTCGCGGCCTACCAGCACCGCCTCGTCTTCGACCTTTATCCGACGCGCGAGCACGACCCGCTGCTCGCGCTCATCCGCGACAAGGAGCAGGCCGAGAACCAGGTCGCGAAGGCGGTCGAGGACGCGCTCGGCGCGTTCATCGGCCGCATCGATCGCAGCCTGCCGCCGCTCGCCGCGCAGACCTCGCCGCCGGGGCGTGATCCAGGCAGCACGCCGGGGCTGCCCCCCGCGCCGGCGATGCAGGACAAGATCGATCGACTGATCGTGGTCGCGCTCGATCCAGGGCATGGCGGCGAAGACCCGGGCGCGATCGGACCGAGCGGCCTGCGCGAGAAAGACGTCGTGCTGCAGATCGCGCTTCAGTTGCGCGACCGCATCAACGCGCAGCCCAACATGCGCGCGATGCTGACCCGCGATGCCGACTTCTTCGTGCCGCTGCATGAGCGCGTGCGCAAGGCGCGCCGGGTCCAGGCCGATCTGTTCGTCTCGATCCACGCCGACGCCTTCATGAACCCCGAGGCGCGCGGCGCCTCGGTCTTTGCGCTCAGCGAGAGCGGTGCCAGCAGTTCCACGGCGCGCTGGATGGCGAACCGCGAGAACGCGGCCGATCTGGTCGGCGGCGTCAACCTGAAAGCAAAGGACCCGACGGTCCAGCGCGCCCTGCTCGACATGAGCACGACCGCGCAGATCAAGGACAGCCTGAAGCTTGGCGGCGAGGTGCTGGGTCAGATCGGCAAGGTCGGCCGCCTGCACAAGAACAATGTCGAGCAGGCCGGGTTTGCGGTGCTGAAAGCGCCCGACGTGCCGTCGATCCTGGTCGAGTC
>JBDSAB010000637.1:0-3035 GCA_039922395.1 Caldimonas sp. | reverse complement strand
ACCGCGTCGAGCGGGCCGAGGATCTGGTGCCGACGCTGAAGCAGGCGATCGCCGACGACACCGTGGTGATCATCGACTGCCCGGTCGACTACGCGCAGAACATGCTGCTCACGGCGCGGCTGAAGGCAATGACGTCGCCGCTGTGAGTCTCGCCGGAATTCTGCAACGGCGACACGAGCCGCGTTGACCATGGACCACCTGCCGCTGATCGATCTGCGCGCCGCGCCTGATGTTGTCGCGCGGGGCATCGGCGAAGCGTGCCGCGCACACGGTTTCTTCTACGTCGTCGGCCATGGCACCGACGAATCGCTCGGCCTGCGCCTCGAAGACCTGAGCCGCCAATTCTTCGCGCTGCCCGAAGCGACCAAGGCGCGCTATGCGATGCCGCTCGGCGGGCGCGCCTGGCGCGGCTGGTTTCCGCTCGGCGGCGAACTGACGTCGGGGCGGCCCGACTGGAAGGAAGGCCTGTACCTCGGCACCGAGCTCGGTGAGGATCATCCGCGCGTCGCGGCGGGTGTCCCGATGCATGGCCGCAACCTGATCCCGGGCGACGACGTGCTGCCGGACCTGCGGCAGACGATCCTCGAATGGATGGCCGAAGTGACCGCGCTCGGGCATCGCGTGATGGAAGGCATCGCCCGCTCGCTCGAGCTGCCCGACGACTACTTCGCGAGCCGGTACACCGCCGATCCGCTGATCCTCTTTCGCATCTTCCAGTACCCGAGCCGGCCGGTCCCGCAAGGGATCGATGTGCGCCATGGCGTCGGCGAGCACACCGACTACGGCCTGCTCACGTTGCTTCGGCAGGATGCCGTCGGTGGCTTGCAGGTGCACACGAAGCAGGGCTGGATCGAGGCGCCGCCGGTGCCGGCGTCATTCGTCTGCAACATCGGCGACATGCTCGACCGGATGACCGGCGGCCTGTACCGGAGCACGCCGCACCGCGTGCGGCTCAACACCAGCGGCCGCGACCGGCTGTCGTTTCCGCTCTTCTTCGATCCCGACTTCGACGCGCGCATCGCGCCGATCCGCAGCGCCGCGACCGACGATCACGCGACGCGCTGGGACCGCGCGAGCGTGCACGATTTCGAAGGCACCTACGGCGACTATGTGCTCGGCAAGGTCGGCCAGGTGTTTCCGGATCTGCGGCGCGAGCTGCGGCTGGACGCCGGCGGGTCAACGGCACCTTGAGCATGCAGCGAGCGCGTTGCAGCCCATCGCCGACGACCTCGAGCCGCAGCACGTCGATCGGCGCTCCGCGCTGATCGCCGGCATCGCCGCCGGCTTGTCGCCCGCGCGGTGTCAGCCGCGCGTGAAGTGCTCGAGGAGGTGCGCCGCGAGCGCGTCGGGCTGTTCTTCGGGCACGAAGTGGCCGGAGTCGGCGATGACGGCGCCGCGGACGTCGTCGGCGATCACCCGCAGCGATTGTTCCGGCTCGCTGCCGCGGCCGCGCGCTTCGGCCCTGGCGCCGCCGACGGCCAGCACCGGCATCGGCAGCCGGAAGCCGCTCTCGACAAGGCTCCGGTTGTCGGCGCTGTCGCGCGGAATGTTGCGATAGAAGGCGAAGCCGGCGCGCAGCGCGTCAGGCTGGCTGTAGGTGCGCAGGTACTCATCGATGTCGGCGGCCGCGAACGCGTCGCGTCGCCACGAGAAGGCCTCGTAGAACCAGCTGAGGTAGGTGCGCTCGCGGCCCTGGACCAGTGCTTCCGGCAGGTCTTGTGTCATGTGGAAGGCGTGGTGCCAGCGCTTGCCGCCCTGCGAGATGTCGGGGCCGATGCCGGGCAAGGTGACGTCGACGATGGTCAGCGTGCGGATCGCGTCGGCGTGCGCGGCCGCGAGGGCGAAGGCGACCGGTCCGCCCCAGTCGTGGCCGACCAGGTGCCAGCGCGTCAGGCCGAGCGTGCCGGACAGCAGCTGCCAGAGGTCGGCGGCCACCGTCTTCTTGTCGTAGCCGTCGCGTGGGCGCGAGCTGTCGCCGAGGCCGCGCAGGTCGGGCACGATCAGGCGGTGATGCGGCGCGAGCAGCGCCATGACGTGGCGCCATTCGTACCAGGTCGACGGCCAGCCGTGCACCAGCACGACGGGGTCGCCGGCGCCGGCGGTGACGTAGTGGAGCGAGACGTCGGCGAGTTGCGCGTGGTGGTGTTCGAGAGTCATCGGCATGCCGGCAGTCTCGCCGATCGGGGGCGGTCGGATCAAGGTGCGCGCATCAGCTGCACGGCGCCTTCGGCGCGCGTTGCGGGTGGCGTCCCGTGGCCGCCCCACGCGCGCCAGTCGTGGACCGTCAACGGCGCATCGGGCTCGAAGCGCAGGCCGATGTGGAGCGGCTTCGCCATGAACAGCGATTGCACGGCGCTGAACGATGGATGCGCCACGCCGACATCGACGATCCAGGCGAGCGGAACGCCTTCCGCGAGCAGGCTGCGCTGGAACGGTTCGAGCCGGTTGCGATGCACTTCGGCCGGCGTCGTGGCGTGCTGCAGCGCGAACGCGGCAAGCGCGCCGGCCGCCTCGCCGATGTTCCATTCGACCGGGTGCAGGCGATAGCAGCCGTTGGTGATGTGCGTGGTGCCGATGTTCTTGGCCGCGGCGATCAGGTTCGTCATGCGCACCGGCACCAGCGCGCCGAGCGGGATCTGGAACGGGCGGGTGCGGCAGCTCGTGCCGACGTCGTCCTCGCCGGCGCGGTGGATGTCGATCGGGTACCAGCCGACGCCGACCGAGTCGGCGCAGTGCGCGGCGCGCGGCCCCGCCTGGAAATGCTCCGACACGTCGTGCTCGTGCACCGTCGTCAGCGCGACGATGCGGCGCGATTCGCGGATGTAGGGATGCTTCGACAGGCCGTCCCGGCTGCCCATCGCATCGGGGCGCAGTTTCAGCTCGGGGGCGCCATGCGCGCTGCCGGCGGTCGGCGCCTCGGTCTGCAGCCAGTGCAGGAAGCCGAGGCTGACGCGCTTCGCGTCCTGCAGCGCGGCCGCGGCCTCCCTGGCAGAGCCATCGAGGATGCTGCGGTCGCGGTAGTCGTTGCCCGGCCA
>JBDSAB010000636.1:0-6526 GCA_039922395.1 Caldimonas sp. | reverse complement strand
CCGGTGCCGATCGCGTTCGACAGCGCGATGTTGCCGGCCCGGTAGACGTCGAGCAGGCCGGCGCAGCCGAGCGTCGAGTCGGCGCGGAACGCCTTCGGGTCGAGGAAGTCGTCGTCGACCCGGCGGTAGATCACGTCGACCCGCTTCGGCCCCTGCGTCGTCCGCATGTAGACGAAGTTGTCCTTGACGTACAGGTCCTGGCCCTCGACCAGCTCGATGCCCATCTGCTGGGCGAGGAACGCGTGCTCGAAGTAGGCGCTGTTGAACATCCCCGGCGTCAGCACGACGACGGTCGGCTCGTTGACCGCGGCCGGCGCGACCGAGCGCAAGGTCTCGAGCAGCAGGTCGGGATAGTGGGCGACCGGCGCGACGCGGTGCTGGCTGAACAGCTCGGGAAACAGCCGCATCATCATCTTGCGGTTCTCTAGCATGTAGCTGACGCCGCTCGGCACCCGCAGGTTGTCCTCGAGGACGTAGTAGGTGCCGCTGCCGTCCGCGTTCGCGGCCCGCACGATGTCGATCCCGGCGATGTGCGAATAGACCCCGCCGGCGACCGCGACGCCTTTCATCTCGGGCCGGTACTGGGCGTTGCGGGTGATCTGCTCGGCCGGCACGATGCCGGCCTTGACGATCTCCTGCTCGTGGTAGACGTCGTGGATGAAGCGGTTCAGCGCGGTCACGCGCTGGCTCAGCCCGCGTTCCAGCTCGCTCCACTCGTGCGCCGGGATCACGCGCGGGATCAGGTCGAACGGAATGAGGCGCTCGCTGCCGGACCCGTCGTCCTTGGCACCGTAGACCGCGAACGTGATGCCGACGCGGCGGAAGATGACCTCCGCCTCCTCCCGGCGCAGCCGCATCGCGTCGCCCGGCTGCTGCGCGAGCCATCGGTCATAGCCGAGGTAGTGCTCGCGCACCGTCGCGGTGTCGGCCCTCATTTCGTCGAAGCCTGGTCCCATCGGCACTCCTCCGTCACACAGGTTAGCAAAGTTCGGGCCACGCGCTGCCGGCAACGCCGTCACGGGTCCTTCGAAAGCCCGTTGCCAAGCGCACCCGCGAGCCCGTCGTCGGGATCGGCGGCGTGGTGCCAGTATCGACGGGCGACCTGGCGCTCGCAGGTGCCACTGTGCATTTCGGTCCGGGAACCCTCGTGCGGCCAACGCCAGGCCCCGCAGGCCGGGCTGGCGACCACGGCGATGCCGCGCTCCCGGTAGCGCGCGACGACGTCGGGCGCCGGATGGCCGAAGCGGCTCCGGTAGCCGGCCTGGAACACCGCGGTCGCCGGCTGCGCCGCGTCGATAAAGGCCGCGGTCGACGACGTCCGGCTGCCGTGGTGCGGCGCGATCAGCACGTCGCTGCGCAGCATGGCCGCCTGGCCCGCGACGAGCGCCGCTTCCTGGTCGCGCTCGATGTCGCCGGCGAGCAGCGCACTGCGTCCTGGCGTACCGATGCGAACGACACACGACAGCGCGTTCGGCTTGAGACCCCGCTCGTACGCATCCGCCGGCGGATGCAGCACGTCGAAGCGGACGCCATCCCAGGTCCAGCCCTGGCCGGCGACGCAGCGGGTCGACGCTGACCCGAGGCCGAGCAGCGGATGCGCCGTCTCGAGCGAGCTCATCAGATCGCCGACCGGCAGCGCGGTCAGCAGTGCACGCGCGCCGCCGGTATGGTCGCTGTCGCGGTGGCTCAGCACGAGGCGGTCGATGCGCGCCGTGCCGGTCGCGCGCAGGTATGGCAGCAGCACGCGCTGGCCGGCATCGCTGTCGCGCGCGTACTGAGGGCCGGCGTCGTAGACCAGCACGTGGTCGTGCGTGCGCACGATGATCGCGGTGCCCTGCCCGACGTCGAGCGCGATCAGGTCGAACTGCCCTTCCGCCGGCAGGTTGCGCGACGGCATCAGCAGCGGCAGGACGAGCAGCGGCGCGAGCGCACGCACGCGCCAGGGCAGCGGCAGCACGAGCAACACCGCGCCGAGCAGCCCGGCGAGCTGGGCCCAGACCGGCGCGACCGCCACGCTCCAGACGGCGCCCGGCACCGCCTCGAGCGACTGCAGCGCGGCGGCGAGGCCCTGCACGACCCAGGCACCCGCGCTCCACAGCGGCGCGAGCAGGGTGCCGAGCAGCGCGAGCGGCGTGATGACCAGCGTCACGAGCGGGATCGCAAACAGGTTCGCGACGAAGCCGACCAGCGAGACCTGTTGAAAGAACACCAAGGTCAGGGGCGCGAGGCCGAGGGTCGCAATGACCTGCGTCCGCAGCGCGCCGCGCAGCAGGTCGGCGAAACGACGTACCGGTCCGCGATCGGCCGCCGGCTCGTCGGTCGCGGCGTCAGGCGCGCCAGCGCTGCCGTCGATCGGCGACGAGGCCATCAGCAGCCCGACCGCCATGAACGAGAGCCAGAAGCCCGGCTGCATGAGCGCCCACGGATCGAGCGCGGTGACGACCGCGGCGGCGAGCAGCAGGACCAGGAGCCATGGCCAACGCAGGCCCGACGCCTGCAGCAGGACGACGGTCGCCAGCATCCAGACGGTGCGCTGCGCCGGCACGCCCCAGCCGGAGAAGATCGCATAGCCGAGCGCCGCGGCGAGGCCGCCGAGGCGTGCCGCCAGCGGCACCGGCATGCGCAGCATTGCCCGCGGACTGAGCCGCCACAGCAGCGCGACGCCGAGGCCGGCCAGCCACGCGAACATCGTGACGTGCAGGCCGCTGATCGACATCAGGTGGGCGACGCCGGTGTTGCGGAACAGGTCCCAGTCCTCGCGCTCGATCGCGCCCTGGTCGCCGACCGCGAGCGCGGCCAGCACGCCGGCAGCGCGCCGGTCGGCGACGCTGGCCTCGATCGCATCGCGGACGCGCTGGCGCGCCCGCTCGACGACGAAGCCGGCTTCCGGATCGAGCAGATCCGCCGGTGCGCCACGCACATAGCCGGTCGCGCGCACGCCCTGCTCGAGCAGGTTCAGCTCATGGTCGAAGCCGTGCGGGTTCAGGTTGCCGTGGGGCTGGCGCAGGCGCACCGCGAAGCGCCAGCGCTGCCCGGCGCGCAAGGCGCGCTGCGGCTCGCTGAGGGTGGCGTCCTCGTGGAAGCCCTTGTACCAGCCGAGGGCGATACGCGGCGGCACAACGACCGGCGCGCCGCCCAGCAGCGCCGACTCGATTGCGAAGCGAAAGCGCAGCCCCGAAGCGCCCTGCTGCGGGAGGCTGGCCACGGTGCCGACGACCACTAGGTCGCGGCCCTCGAGCGCCGGCGCCAGCCGATCGTCCATGCGCAGCGCGGCGCGCCAGCCCGATGCGCCGGCTCCGCAGAGCGCCGCACCCACCAGCGCGAGCACGAAGACGCGACGCCAGCGCCAGGCCGCGAACAGGCAGGCCAGCCCGCCGACCAGCAGCAAGGCCTGGATCGGCACCGGCCACAACGTGCGCTGCTGCAGGTGGATGGCAACACCGGCGAGCCAGGCCAGCGCGAGCCCGGCCAGACGCACGCCGGTGTCCGAGCCTCCCATCGGTGCAGTGTAGGATTTGCGCCTCCCCGGGCGTCCGCGAGCACTCCATGTCATCCATCTACGATCGCCTCACCGACCTCGGCGTCGTCCTGCCGCCGCTCGCGATTCCGGCCGGCGCCTACGTTCCATTCGTGCGCAGCGGCAACCTCGTCTTCCTGTCCGGCCACATTGCAAAGCGCGAAGGCAAGGCCTGGGTCGGCCAGTTCGGCCGCGACATCGCGACCGCGACCGGGCGCAAGGCCGCACGCGCGGTCGCGATCGACCTGCTCGGCACCCTGCACGCCGCGATCGGCGACCTCAACAAGGTCGAGCGCATCGTCCGCATCACCAGCCTCGTCAACAGCACGCCCGACTTCACCGAGCACCACCTCGTCACGAACGGCTGTTCCGAGCTGTTCGGCGAGGTCTTCGCCGAGCGCGGCGCGCATGCCCGCAGCGCGTACGGCGTGGCCCAGCTGCCGCTCGGCGCCTGCGTCGAGATCGAGTTGATCGCCCAGGTCGAATGACCGAACCGCGGCGTCGTTGGGTGGCCGATCCGGTCGCCGCATCCGGCATCCGGTGGCCGCGGAAGGGAGCGCGGTGAGCCGCGGTCCGGGGTCGCGAGAGGTCGGCTTCGGCCGGGACGCGCCGCGCTTCGGTCCGGCGCCGGCGTTCCGCGCCGGACGCTGGTTCGGTGCGATCGCGCTGATCGCCCTCGCGGCCGTCGGCGCAGCGCTGGTGTCGCAGCATCGCTTCGGCATGGAGCCGTGTCCGTGGTGCGTGCTGCAGCGGCTGATCTTCGTCGGCATTGCGCTGGCCGCGCTGATCGGCCTGGCCTGGCGCGCAACGGCCGGCCGGGTCATCGCCGGCACGCTGGTGCTGATGCTGGCGCTCGCCGGCATCGCGTCGGCAGCCTGGCAGCACTTCTATGCCGCACCGTCCGGGTCGTGCAACCTGACGCTCGCCGACAAGATCATCAACGGCATCGGCCTCGACTCAATGCTGCCCGACGTGTTCGCGCCTCGGGCAACCTGTGCCGACGCCGCGGTCAGCCTGTTTGGGCTGCCGTACGACTTCTGGAGCCTCGGCCTGTTCGTGCTGCTCGCGCTGGCCGCGCTCGCGGTCATCGCCGGCCGGCGAGCCCGCTGAGCGTCGCGCGTTTCGTCGTCACTCGGCGGCGACGACGCGCTGCAGCTTGAGCCCTGCGACGAGCTTACCCTTGCGCGCCCGCTTGCCCTCGTAGGCCTCGAGCGCGACGCCCTTCAGCACCTCTTCCTTGGCCTTGCCGCCGCGCCCGCTGCCGCGCAGCCGCAGCGCGCCCGAGAACGCGGCGACGCTGACCAGCGCATCCTTCTCGTCGACGTCGACCAGGGTCAGGCCGCGGCCGCCGTTCGGCTGCAGCTTCAGGTCGGCGAGCGCGAAGACCAGCAGGCGCCCGGCCAGCGAGACGCAGGCGATGCGCTGATGGCCGTCGGCGATGCTCGGTGGCAGCGGCTTCTCGCCGGCCTCGAGGCTGAGGAAGCCCTTGCCGCCGCGCTGCTTCGCGAGCAGGTCGCCGACGCGCGCCAGCAGGCCGAAGCCGCGCGTGCCGGCGAGCAGCAGCGTGTGGCGCGCGTGCCCGGCGAAATAGTGGACCGGATGGGTGCCGGACTCCAGATCGATCAGGCTCGTGATCGGCTGGCCGTCGCCGCGCCCGCTCGGCAACTGCGCGACCGGCGTGGAGTAGACCCGACCGACGCCGCCGGCTTCGGTGCCGAAGACCAGCAGGTGGTCGACGCTGCGACACGCGAACGTGCCGTACAGGCCGTCGCCGGCCTTGAAGGCAAGGCTGGCCGGCTCGATCTCGTGGCCCTTCAGCGCGCGGACCCAGCCCTTCAGGCTGACCACCACGGTGACCGGTTCGTCCGGCACCTTGATCTCGACGACGGTGCGCTTCTGCTCCAGGATCAGCGTCCGGCGCTCGTCGCCGTGCGCCTTCGCGTCGGCCTCGATCTCCTTGATCATCGTCCGCTTCAGGATCGCCGGACTCTTCAGGATCTCGTCGAGCTTGGCCGCCTCGACGCGCAGCTCCTTCAGCTCCTGCTCGATGCGGATCGCTTCGAGGCGCGCGAGCTGGCGCAGGCGAATCTCGAGGATGTCGTCGGCCTGCCGCTCGCTCAACGCGAAACGCTCGATCAGCGCCGGCTTCGGCTCGTCGGCGGCGCGGATGATGCGGATCACCTCGTCGATGTTGAGCAGCACGATCTGCCGCCCTTCGAGCACGTGGATGCGCTCGTGCACTTTCGCGAGCCGGTGCGTCGTGCGGCGCTGGATCGTGCGCATCCGGAATGCGATCCATTCGACGACGATCCGGCGCAAGCTCTTCTGCGTCGGCCGACCGTCGCTGCCGACCATCGTCAGGTTGATCGGCGCCGAGCTCTCGAGGCTGGTGTGGGCGAGCAGGGTCGCGGTCAGGTCGTTCTGATCGATGCGGCTCGTCTTCGGCTCGAAGACGAGGCGGACCGCGGCCTCCTTGCTCGACTCGTCGCGCACCGCATCGAGCACGCCGAGCACCGTCGCCTTCAGCTGGGCCTGCTCCGACGAGATCGTCTTCTTGCCGGCCTTGACCTTCGGGTTGGTCAGCTCCTCGATCTCCTCGAGCACCTTCTGCGCGCTGGTGCCCGGCGGCAGCTCGGTCACGACGAGCTGCCACTGGCCGCGCGCCAGGTCCTCGATCTTCCAGCGCGCGCGCACCTTCAGGCTGCCGCGGCCCGACGCATAGGCGGCGCGGATCTCGTCGGGGCTGCTGATGATCTGGCCGCCGCCGGCATAGTCGGGGCCCGGCAGCAGCGCCGCGAACGCGTCGTCCGACAGCATCTCGTCGCGGATCAGCGCGACCGCGGCCGCCGCGACCTCGCGCAGGTTGTGGCTCGGCACCTCGGTCGCGAGACCGACCGCGATGCCGCTCGCGCCGTTCAGCAGCACGAACGGCAGGCGTGCCGGCAGCAGCTTCGGCTCCTCGGTCGAGCCGTCGTAGTTCGGGATGAAATCGACCGTGCCCTCGTCGAT
>JBDSAB010000635.1:0-3224 GCA_039922395.1 Caldimonas sp. | reverse complement strand
GTCACATGGACTACGGCAAGAAGGACCCGTCGCTCGGCTGGCGCTTCACCGACGCGTGGCTGTCGATGGCCGGCACCGCCGACATCGGCATCCCGAACGGCAAGCCGGTCGACGAGTGGGGCATCCGCACGACCGCCGACGGCTGCACGCCGCTCGGCGCCTCGGTGTCGCGCGGCGGTGCGACCAATTCGCCGGCCGCGGTCTATGCGCTGACGAAGTACGTCGACTGGATGAAGAAGTACGCGCCGAAAGAGGCCAGCGGCATGACCTTCGGCGAGGCCGGACCGGTGCCCGCCCAGGGCCAGATCGCGCAGCAGATCTTCTGGTACACGGCCTTCACCGCCGACATGATCAAGGCCGGCCTGCCGGTCGTGAATGCCGACGGCACGCCGAAGTGGCGGATGGCGCCGGGTCCGAACGGCCCGTACTGGAAACAGGGCATGCAGAACGGCTACCAGGACGTCGGCTCATGGACCTTCTTCAAGGACCATGACGCCAACAAGACGGCAGCGGCCTGGTTGTACGCGCAGTTCGTGACCTCGAAGACGGTGTCGGCGAAGAAGTCGGTCGTCGGCCTGACCTTCATCCGCGACAGCGATATCCGCCACGACTACTTCACCCAGAACGCGGCGAAGTACGGCGGCCTGATCGAGTTCTATCGCAGCCCGGCGCGGGTCGCGTGGACGCCGACCGGCACCAACGTGCCCGACTACCCGAAGCTCGCCCAGCTCTGGTGGAAGAACGTCGCGGTCGCGGTGACCGGCGAGAAGACGCCGCAGGCGGCGATGGATACGCTGGCCGAGGAGATGGACCAGGTGATGGCACGGCTGGAGCGGGCCGGTATGGCGCACTGCCCGCCGAAGCTGAACCCGAAGGGCGACCCGAACAAGTACTTGAGCGACAAGGGCGCGCCGTGGAAGAAGCTCGCGAACGAGAAGCCGAAGGGCGAGACGATCGCCTATGAGAAGCTGCTCAGCGCTTGGAAGGAAGGGAAGGTCCGCTAGGCCCTTGCAGTCAAGACAACGGCCCGCGGTGCCTTGTAAGCGCCGCGGGCCGTTTCGCTTGTTGCGGGCGGCCGCGTCAACGCAGCTCGGGCGCGTCCGGCAGCTCGTTCGGATTCGGCGCGTCGCTCGCGAGTGCGAAGTGCTGCGTCAGCAGCGCGTCGACGGCATCGATCGCCTGATTCAGGCCGGCCTCGAAGCGGCCTCCCTTGAACGCGTCGCGCATGGTGCCGGCGATGCGTTCCCACTCGGCCGCATCGACGTGGCGATTGAGCCCGCGGTCGGCGACGATCTCGATCGCGTGCTCGGCAAGCAGCAGATAGATCAGGACCCCGTTGTCGTGTTCGGTGTCCCAGACGCGGAGCTTGCCGAACATCGCGACCGCGCGCTCACGGGGCGTCGCCTGGCGCCGGATGTAGCTGAATGGCAGGCCGGCCTCGACGCAGACCCGGATCTCGCCGCTGTGCCGGCGTTCGCTCGCGCCGACCCGCTGCGTGATCCGCTCGAGCGCGCCGACGCCGAGCACGCGTTCGGCATCGCCCTCGTCGAGCAGACGGTGCTTGAGCAGGCGGGTCCAGCGATTCGACATCACCACCGCCCCGAGGCGCCGCCGCCGCCGAAATCGCCGCCGCCGCCGGAGCCGAATCCGCCGCCGCCACCGCCCCCTCCGAAGCCGCCACCGCCGCCGCCCCAGATGATCGGACCACCGCTGCCCATCCGCGAGCCGCGACCGCCGCCCACGCCCATGATGCCGACGAGCAGCAGGGCCAGCAGGCCGGCACCGGCGGCGATCAGCGCACTCGCGGTCAGGAACCAGCCGATGCCGCCGACCGCACCGCCGGTCAAGAGCGAGCCGAGCTTGCGACCGAAGATGCCCTTCAGGATGCCGCCGAGGATCGGTACGCCGACGAACAGGAAGATCGCGAGATCCTGGATGTCGAAGCCGCCGCGCCCCGCGCCGGTGCCGCCCGAGCGCGGCGTCGGAGCCGGCAGCCCTTCGCCGGCGATGCGCTGCTCGAGCCGGTCGACGGCGCTGTTCAGGCCGCCGGCATAGTCGTTGGCCTTGAAGGCCGGTGCGATCTGCTCGTTGATGATCCGGCCCGCCGCGGCATCCGGGATCGCGCCTTCGAGGGCCTTCGCGACCTCGACCCGGATGCGGCGGTCGTTCTTGGCGACGACGATCAGCAGGCCGTCACCGACGTCGCGGCGGCCGATCTTCCAGCTGTCGGCGACCCGCTGCGCATAGGCGGCGATGTCCTCCGGCAACGTGCTCGGCACCATCAGCACGACGATCTGCGTGCCGCGCCGCGTCTCGATCGACTGCAGCTTCGCCGACAGCGCGGCCACCTGGTCCGGCGTCAGCGTGGCGGTCTGGTCGATGACGCGGCCGGTCAGCGTCGGCACCGGCAGCACGTCCTGCGCCAGGGCGAGGACCGTGGTGCAGGCGAGCAGACAGCAGAGCAGCGCCGCCTGCAGGCGCTTCCACGCGGGACGCATCGCAGAAGTCACCGGCCGACGCAGGACCGCCGAATCACTTGGATGCGGGCTTGTCGAAGCTCACCGAGGGCGGGACCGAAATTTGCGCCTCGTTCTGGACCGTGAAGCTCGGCTTGACCTTGTAGCCGAACACCATCGCGGTCAGGTTGCTCGGAAAGCTGCGCGCCAGCACGTTGTAGTCGGCCACGGTCTTGATGTAGCGGTTGCGCGCCACGGTGATGCGGTTCTCGGTGCCCTCGAGCTGCACGCGCAGGTCCTGGAAGGCCTGGTTTGCCTTCAGGTTCGGGTACTGCTCGGCCACCACCATCAGCCGGCTCAGTGCGCCGGTCAGCTCGCCTTGCGCCTTCTGGAATTTGTCGAACGCCTCCGGGTCGTTGACCAGCTCCGGCGTGGCCTGGATGCTGGTCGCGCGCGAGCGCGCCTCGATGACCTTGGTCAGCGTCTCCTGTTCGAAGTTGGCCTCGCCCTTGACCGTCGCGACGATGTTCGGGATCAGGTCGGCGCGCCGCTGATACTGGTTGAGCACTTCCGACCAGGCCGCCTTGACCTGCTCGTCGAGTTGCTGGAACGTGTTGTAGCCGCAGCCGCTCAGCACGAGTGCGGCGAACAGGGCCGACAGCAGGCCGCGGGCACGGCGGGCCGGCGAGGACAAGGTGAGAAACATGGAATCGTCCTTCTCGAGTGAAGCGGGGGATCGTACCCCGCGTCCAAGTGAGGCGAAACCGG
>JBDSAB010000634.1:0-5492 GCA_039922395.1 Caldimonas sp. | reverse complement strand
CATTGTCGACCTGCACGCGGATCGTCTCGGTCACGTCAACTGTGCCGTCCTTCGCGATGGCGATCTGGCTGTGATAATCGTGGATCCGCTCCTCGGCCGACGCGCCGCTGCCGGCGATCGCAAGGACCAAGGCGGCAAGCAGCGCCCGCATGGCCGTCACGCCGCCGGTGAGAAGTCGATCTTCGGCGTCGTCTGGATCGCGGCATCCTCATCCTTGTAATACTCTTCCTGGGTGATCCCCAGCGGGCCGGCGAAGACCATGTCGGGGAAGCTCTGGACCCGCGTGTTGAGATCGCGCGCGGTGGCGTTGTAATAACGCCGCGCTGACTGAAGCTCGGTCTCGATCCCGCTGATTTCGCCCTGCAATTGCTGGAAGTTGGCGCTCGCCTTGAGCTCGGGATAAGCCTCCGCCACCGCGAACAGGCGCCCGATCAGCCCGGTCATCTGGGCATCGACCGCAGCGGTCGCCGCAACCCCGCCGCCACCGCTCGCCATCGCGCCGCGGGCGGCGGTAATCGCCTCGAACGTCGACTTCTCGTGGCTCGCATAGCCCTTCACCGTCTCGACCAGGTTGGGCAGCAAGTCGGCGCGGCGGCGAAGCTGGACGGTAACCCCGCTGAACGCTTCCTTGACCAGCGCGCGAAGCCGCACCAGCCGATTGTAAATCGCCACGCCGAACAGCCCGACGAGCACGAGTAGTCCGATGATGATCAGCAAGGTCGTCATGTCATTCCCCCTAACAAGGGACCAACATAGCGAGGCGACGCCTCCCTAGAAAGCGGGAATCCCGGTAATTGCCCGGCGCTGCGATTCATCTAGAGAAGCGAGTTCACCTGCCCCTTCTGCCGTCAGATGCGCTCAGCATGGCATTGCGGAGCGGAAGTGGTCCGTCGCTATTTGCTACATCGCGCTCATGCCGCTCAAGCTGCCGACCTTCATTCTCAGAAAAACTTTCACGCCAGCGGGGTGTCGTCCATATTCTCGATTGAACGCCGAGGGGATGAAATCCTTGGTCACGGAGCCGCCGGCGAATAGCGCGAACGGTCCTTTTGCCAGCAGCGCGCGCTCATAGCCAAACGTGACCGCCCCGATCCATCGCGGATCGCCGGACCCGCCGACATCCACCAGCGACAATTGGTCCGGCGTCACCTCGAGCAGTTCGGTTCGCCCGAACAGATTGTTCGCGCCGCGCTGCAGCACGGCCTCGGCGAGAAAGCTGTTTTGCGGGCGGCTATGGTCGGCCTTGGCGTAGCCCCAGACAAGCGACGATCTCAATCTGCAATCACCGATTTGATGATTGGTCGAGATCCATGCTGCGACGAACTTCTCATGCTCGGCACCACCCGCTTCGTCCGGTGCCAGCACATCGGCGTAGGACCCGCCGAGGGCCACATGATCGCCGAGCTGATGGGTCAAGCGCACCGCGTAGGAATCGGGGTGATGGAGGGGCAGGGGCCAGCGAATGCCTTGACCGCTGAAGGCCGTCGCCTCCAGCGTTGTGCGACCGAGCCGATAGGCCAGGCCGAGAACTGTCGACACGTCGTGGAAGCCGTCCTGCATGTTGTGGCCGAGCGGGGAGTCCGGGTTTCCTTCGGCCGAATCGCGATGCATGTAGGGCACGGGTCCGAACGCGGCCCCGCCGCGTGGCGCGAACAACAAGGTCAGTTCCTGCTTGTTCGTGGCACCAAACTTGATGGTATCCCTGAATTCCACGGCCATCAGCGTGTCATGCGCGTGCATCGCATCGATATTTTCGCTCTGCAGCAGTTGGGGCGTGCCGATGCTGCCCACGGTCAGCTGTTCGAGCGACCCCATCACACTCACATGCAAGCTGTTGTAAGGCGACAGATCCTTGTCGATCATCAGCATCCACGCGCCTGGGCCGGTCAACCGCTTCTGTCCACGTGGTCCCGATGTTGCGGAATAAACCAAGAACTGGTTGATCCGGATCATCACCGCCGGCTTTTGCTTGGCCGCAACCGCCAAGCACATCATCATTCCCTGATCCATCTTCTGGCCGGCGGGGCATTGGCTTGGCGCCGCCGAGTCGGCAGCAAGTGGCTCTGCGACATCGGCCATCGGCGCCATGTCGTGAGCAGGCTCGAGCGGCGCTGCATGGGACTGCGCTGCCAATCCACAGCAAGTGAACAATACGATCGTTACTCGAACGATTCCCGGAAAAATCCGTCTTGCTCGACCCCTTTGGTGGATGTTGGGCATCGTCAGACTGTTCCTATCGTGCTCATACTAGAAAGCGGGAATACCGGTAATCGCCCGCCCGAGGATCAGCGCGTGGACGTCGTGCGTGCCTTCGTAGGTGTTGACCGTCTCGAGGTTGATCATGTGGCGGATCACGTGGTACTCGTCGTGAATGCCGTTGCCGCCGTGCATGTCGCGCGCGGCCCGCGCGATGTCGAGTGACTTGCCGCAGCTGTTGCGCTTGATCAGCGAGATCATCTCGGGCGCCGCCTTGCCCTCGTCGAGCAGCCGGCCGACGCGCAGGCACCCCTGCAGCCCGAGCGTGATCTCGGTCTGCATGTCGGCAAGCTTCTTCTGCACCAGCTGCGTCTGCGCCAGCGGGCGCCCGAACTGGACGCGGTCCAAGGTGTACTGGCGCGCCGCGTGCCAACAGAATTCGGCCGCACCGAGCGCGCCCCAGGCGATCCCGTAGCGGGCCTTGTTGAGGCACCCGAACGGTCCCTTCAGGCCGCTGACGTTCGGAAGCAGGTTGGCGGCTGGGACGAACACCTCGTCCATCACGATCTCGCCGGTGATGCTGGCGCGCAGGCTCATCTTGCCCTCGATCTTCGGCGCGGTCAGGCCCTTCATGCCCTTCTCGAGGATGAAGCCGCGGATCGCCTCCTGGCCGCCGACCTGGCCGTCCGGATCGGCCAGCTTCGCCCACACGACGAAGACGTCGGCGATCGGCGAATTGGTGATCCACATCTTGCTGCCCTTCAGCGAGTAGCCGCCCTCGACCGGCTTCGCGCGGGTCAGCATGCTGCCCGGATCGCTGCCGTGGTTCGGTTCGGTGAGGCCGAAGCAGCCGATCCATTCGCCGGTCGCCAACCGCGGCAGGTACTTCTGGCGCTGTTCTTCGTTGCCGTAGGCATGGATCGGGTGCATCACCAGCGAGCTCTGCACGCTCATCGCGCTGCGGTAGCCGCTGTCGACGCGTTCGACCTCGCGCGCGACCAGGCCGTAGCTGACGTGGTTGACGCCCGGGCACCCGTAACCGTCGATGGTCGAGCCGAGCAGGCCGAGCTCACCCATCTCGGTCATGATCGAGCGGTCGAACGTCTCGTGGCGCGCCGCCATCAGGACCCGCGGCTGCAGGCGCGACTGGCAGTAGTCGTGGGCGGCGTCGCGCACCGCGCGCTCGTCGTCATCAAGCTGGTCGTCGAGGCGAAACGCGTCGTCCCACTGGAAGGTAGCTTTCATGTGCAAGTCCCCGGTCTCGGTGTGCGAACCATCATAAGCGTGGGAATCGGCGCTGCGAGATGGGCATCGCCTGCACGTTTGCGATTGCGGGCCACGGCCTTGCTAGACTGCGCCGCGTGAGCGCCTCAGCACTGCCACTGCGCGCCGCCTCGATGCGGTTTCGCCGCCTCGCGTGCGCGACGCTGCTGTTCGCGCTGGTCCTGGCCCAGACGCTCGGCCTGGTGCACCGGATCGTCCACGCACCGATCGGCGGGCACCCGGCGATATCGGCCTCGGCTTCGACGAAGGCGGGGACGAGCTGGCTCAAGGCCCTGTTCGCCGGGCATTCGAACGAGCAGGGTTGCGATCTCTACGACCAGCTCAGTCACGCCGATGCGGTGCCGGCGGCATCCACTGCAGCGATCCTCGCTCACGCTTTCGACGCAGTCCCGACCGGGCATTCGGCCGGGCACCTGGCGGCACAGGCCGCCGGCTTTCTCGCGCGCGGTCCTCCTCCCACCTGCTGATCCCGCCGCGGCGTCATGCCGCACGGCGGCGGCGCTGCCTTCGGGCACGTCGCCCTCAGCACGTTTTCGGAGGAGTTCCCCATGTCAATCCGTCTCTCGGCCGTGGCGCTTGTCGCCGCGGCATTCGTACCGCTGTCGGCGCATGCCGCCGACGACAGCGAGCTGCGTGGCATTCGTGCCCAGCTCGACCAGCTCAAGGCGACCTATGAAGGTCGCATCCAGGCCCTCGAAGCCCGTCTGCAGGCGTTGCAGCAACGCCTCGATGCGAAGCCATCGACCGGCAGCCCGACGAGCGCACCGGCCACGTCTCCGGTCCGCACTGAAGAGGCCACACCGGTCCGGCAAGCCACCGGCGGTGCGGAATCGCCTCAGCGCAGCGGCGAGGCGGTCGCCGCAAGCGGCGAAGCCGAGCCTCGCGCGCCTTCCGCTCCGGGTGGCGCGCAGACGGCTGCATCGGGCTTCAACCCGGCGATCTCGTTGATCCTGAACGGCAGCTACGCCAATTTGTCGCGCGACCCGTCGCTCTACCGACTGCAGGGATTCATCCCGAGCGGCGGCGAGGTCGGTCCCGGCGCGCGCAGCTTCTCGCTCGGCGAGTCCGAGCTCAGCCTGTCGGCCAGCGTCGATCCCACGTTCTCGGGTCGCCTGACCGCATCCATCACGGCCGAGGACCGCATCGAGGTCGAGGAAGCGCTGTTCGAACGCCAGGGCATCTTCGATGGCGCGACGTTGCGCGGCGGGCGCTTCCTGTCGTCGATCGGCTATCTGAATTCCCAGCATGCCCATGCCTGGGACTTCTTCGACGCGCCGCTCGTCTACCAGGCCTTCTTCGGCGGGCAGATGCAGACCGACGGGCTTCAGCTGAAGTGGCTGGCGCCGACCGACCGCTATCTCGAGTTGGGTGTCGAAGCCGGCGCCGGGCGCGGCTTTCCGGGCGCCGAGAGCAAGCGCAACGGCATCGGCTCCGGCGCGCTGTTCGCACACGTCGGCGACGACCTCGGCGACAGCGCGAGCTGGCGCGCCGGCGTGTCGTACGTGCTGAACCGGGCCCGCGACCGCACCTACGACGACACCGATGCGACGGGCGCGCCTGTCATCAACGCGTTCTCGGGGAACAGCCGGACCTGGGTCGCCGATGCCATCTACAAGTGGTCGCCCGGCGGCAATGCGACGCGCACCAACCTCAAGCTGCAGGGCGAATATTTCCGGCGCACCGAGCGCGGCACGCTGATCCAGGACATCGTGGCAGCCTCCGGCGGCAACAGCGGCGACTACCGCTCGACCCAGAGCGGCTGGTATCTGCAGGCGGTCTACCAGTTCATGCCGCAGTGGCGGGCCGGCGTGCGCTATGACCGGCTCGATTCGGGCCGCGCGAACATCGGCCTGGTGTCCTCGGGCACCTTAACGGCTGCGGACTTTCCGATCCTGCAGGGCGCGCGGCCGTCGCGCGCGACCGCGATGGTCGACTACTCGCTGTCCGAGTTCAGCCGGCTCCGATTGCAGTTCGCCGCGGACCGCAGCAACCCGGCGGCCACCGACCGGCAG
>JBDSAB010000633.1:0-17514 GCA_039922395.1 Caldimonas sp. | reverse complement strand
GACGCCGCGAAAGGCCCGCCCGGGTCCGACGCGCCGAAGAGCAGCAACTTCCTGCGCCACATCATCGAGCGCGACCTCGCCGAGGGCACCTATGCCGGCCGGCGCTTCGCCGGCAAGCCGGGCGATGCCGCGACCCACGCGGCAGGCGCGGCCGATCCGGCCCGCATCCGCACCCGTTTTCCGCCCGAGCCGAACGGCTACCTGCACATCGGCCACGCGAAGAGCATCACGCTGAACTTCGGGCTGGCGACCGAGTACGGCGGCGTCTGCCACATGCGCTTCGACGACACCAACCCCGAGAAGGAGGAGCAGGAGTACGTCGACAGCATCCTCGACGCAGTGACCTGGCTCGGCTACGACTGGCATGCCAACGGCGTCAGCCACCTGTACTACGCGAGCGACTACTTCGACTTCATGTACCGCGCGGCCGAAGCGCTGATCACGGCCGGTCACGCCTACGTCGACGAGCAGAGCGCGGACGAAATGCGCGCGAACCGCGGCGACTTCGGGCACCCGGGCACCGACAGCCCGTTTCGCGCCCGCAAGCCGGACGAGAACCTCGCGCTCTTTCGGGCGATGCGCGCCGGCGAACTCGCCGACGGCGCCGCGGTGCTGCGCGCGAAGATCGACATGGCGAGCCCGAACATCAACCTGCGCGACCCGGCGCTCTACCGCATCAAGCGCGCGACCCACCACACCACCGGCGACACGTGGTGCATCTACCCGATGTACACGTACGCGCATCCGATCGAGGATGCGCTCGAGCAGATCACGCACAGCATCTGCACGCTCGAGTTCGAGGACCAGCGCCCGTTCTACGACTGGCTGCTCGACACGCTGTGCGAGCTCGGCCTGCTCGCGCAACCACGGCCTCACCAGTACGAGTTCGCACGCCTCAACGTCACGCACGTCATCACCAGCAAGCGCAAGCTCAAGGCATTGGTCGACGACCGCATCGTCGACGGCTGGGACGACCCGCGCATGCCGACGATCGCCGGCCTGCGCCGGCGCGGCTACACGCCCGAGTCGATCCGCCTGATGTGCGAGCGCGCCGGCACCAGCAAGGCCGGCGGCTGGACCGACTACGCGAGTCTCGATGCAGCGCTGCGCGACGACCTCGAAGGCAAGGCGGCGCGCGCAATGGCGGTGCTCGACCCGGTGCGGCTGCGCCTCGAGAACTGGGCCGAGGTGTTCGGCAGCGACGCCCACGTCGAGGCCTGCCATGCGCCGTCGCATCCCCAGCGGCCCGAGCTCGGCGAGCGCAAATTCGGGCTTGCCCGCGAGATCTGGATCGAGCGCGACGACTTCGCCGAAGTGCCGCCGGCCGGCTTCTTTCGCCTCTACGCCGGCAACAAGGTGCGACTGAAGTACGGCTACGTGATCGAGTGCAGCGGGTGCGAGAAGGATGCCGACGGCACGATCACGACGGTGCTCGCCCGCGTCGTCCCTGACACGAAGAGCGGCACGCCGGGCGCCAACGCGGTCAAGGTGAAGGGCACGATCACCTGGGTCGGCGTGCACGACGCGCTGCCTTCGGAGGTGCGTCTCTACGACCGCCTGTTCGTCGACGAGCACCCCGACACTGGGGGCCGCGACCTGATGGCCGGCCTCAACCCGCACAGCAAGAAGGTGGTCACCGCATTCATCGAGCCGTCGCTCGGCGCCGTCAAGGCCGACGACAAGTTCCAGATCGAGCGGCATGGCTATTTCGTCGCCGATCGCGTCGATCACCGCAGCGAACGACCGGTCTTCAACCGCATCGCCGGACTGAAGGACAACTGGTCGAAGTAGGACCGGCACCGCGCGAGGGCACTCGCCCGCAAGCTGCCAGACCTAGCGCCGGTGGCCGACCTCGAAATCGTTGCGGCCGCTGCGGTCGATGCCCTTGACGAGCCAGAGCGGCCGGCGCGCGAAGTCGAGCGACAGGCCGGTCTTGCCGTCGGCCGGCCGCAGGTCGCGCTCGAACACCGAGGTCGACGGCATGTAGCGCAGGGCGACGCCGGTGCGGCGCTGCGTGGAGGTGTTGGCGGCCGCGCCGTGGATCATGTAGACGTCGTGCAGCGACATCTGGCCGGGCTCGAGCTCGATGTCGACCGCTGCGGCCTCATCGAAGGTGCCGTCGGCCATCCGCTGGTTCAACGTCAGGTCGGTGCGCGACTCGTGCAGGTGCGCATGCAGGACGTGTTCGCGCTGCGACCCGGGGATGACGCGCAGACAGCCGTTCGCGGCGGTCGACGGATCGAGCGCGACCCAGACGGTGCAGGTCGCGAGCGGTCGGATCGGCCAGTAGTGGCCGTCCTGGTGCCACGGCGTCTCCCAGCCCTCGCCGGCCGGCTTGCAGAAGACGTGGCAACCCCACAGGATCACGTCGTCGCCGATCGCGTCGGACACGAGGTCGACGATCTCGGGATCACGCGCCAGCTCGAGGAAGCGCGCACTGCCGCGCACCCCTTCGCCGTTGTCGCCGTCGATGTGCGCCGAGACCAGCTTCTCGGGCCGCACGCCGGGGTTGTCGCGCAGCAACGCATCGAGTGCATCGCGCATCTCGTCGGTGCGACGGGCCGGCAGTCGCCAGGTCGGCACGACCCAGCCGTCGGCGCGGTAGCGAGCCACTTCGTCGTCGGTCAGTCGGGCCATGTGAGGGTGCGATGCAGGCTCGGGCAGTGGGCCGGAACGTCTCGCGCTACGTCAGCGGTGCGGCCTCGTCGGTCTGATCGGCCACTGCCTCGCGCGGATCGCCCAGGCGCTGCAGACGCTGCTGCAGCGCTTCCATTTTGCGCCCGAGAGCGGCGCGGGCGTCGGCATCGAGCAACATCATCACCTTCGGAAAGAGGTGCTCCTCCTCTTCCTTGTGATGGTGCTCGGCCTGCTCCTTGAGCACCTGGAACTTGGCGTCGAACGTCGGCGCCGAAAGCGGCAGCGCGATCAGGTCGGCGAGCAGCCGCTTCAGCGACAGGTGTTCCTCGAGCGATTCGAGCAGGATGTCCTCGGTACGCCGTTCGCGCACGGCCGGATAGAAGACTTCTTCCTCCGACGCAAGGTGCACGGTCAGGTCGTCGCCGGCCTTGGCGAGCAGCGCGGCGCGCTCGTCGGCGTTGGTCGACGCCTTCAGCGCTTTCATCGTGGCTTCCAGCGTGCGGTGCTGGCGGGTCAACAGATCGACGGCGTCCAAGCGGTCTCCTTCAGTCGTTGTCGTGGATGGTCGTGCGGAGACGCCCGTCCACAAGACGAAGCGCGTCCGGATGGACGCGCTTCTCGGGCTTCACGGCGAGGCGTGCTCGCGCGGGGGTCAGCGGTAGACGTGCTCGCCGCGGTTGCTGCGCCAGGTGTTCTCGATGTGCGCGGCGTCCTCGTCGTTGCGCGGGCGGACCGCCATCAGGATGCCGCCTTCGCGGATCCCTTCGTCGTATTGCTTGACGCGCTCTTCCGGGATGCCCCAGCCGATCAGCGCCCCGACGATGCCACCTGTGGCCGCACCGGCACCGGCACCGGCGATGGCCGCTGCCAGGGGGCCGGCGATCACGAGACCGAGGCCCGGCAGTGCGACGCTCGTGCCGACCGCGGCGATGGCCGCGGCGATCGCGCCCAGGCTGCCGCCGATCGCGCCGCCGATACCGGCGCCTTCGGCCGCCTTGGTGCCGAGTTCGGTCTGGCGTCCCTCGGTATCGCCGAAGTGGCGCTTGCGCGTCTCGTCCGACATCGCCAGGTTGACGTCTTCGCGCGTGTACCCGCGGTCCGAGACCGACTGGTAGGCGCGCTCGGCGCTGTCACGGTCGCGGAAGAGGCCTGTCACCAGCGGCTTGTTGTCGTCCATTGCAATGCTCCTGAATGTTGAAGAGGGCGGTGGGGCGAGCCGTGGCGGGCCTCCGTCCCTGCGGACCGGGCATCCCGGCACCGCTCGCGACATCCGGCGTGTGCCGATGTGTCTGCAACAAGGATGGTCGCAACCGCGAACCGCCAGAACCGGAGTCGGCCGCGGACCCGGGTCATCCCTTCGACTCGGCGACTGTGGGCGAGGTCCTACAGCAGAGAAAGCTTCGACAGGTGGACGTGCAGCGCGTCACGCCGCACTCGAGCGACGGCCAAACTCAGCGTCGCTTCGAGGCCGCCGGTCGCATCGCGCGCTGAATCAGCTGACGCAGCAACGGCGCGCTCAGCATCAGTCCGGCCGACGAGGCGAGCGCCATCGGCAGCATCGAGTGGTACTCGCCCATCGCCCAGGCGCCGGCAAAGACCAGCGCCAGCCCGAGCAGGTAAAGGCGAAGCGGACGGCGTTGCGGACTGGAGAGGAAGTGGCGCATCGAGGGCTCCCGGACGACGCTGCCAGTGTTGCAGCGTGCGCCCGCAACCCGGCGTGCATGAATCGGGCCATCCGTGACTTGTTGGGGGCGAATGGCCATCATGAACGCGCCGCGCCACGATTGCCCTTCGCGATCGAAGGTGCCGGTGCTGGCTTCGACACCCACGCACGCAGATTGCCGACGGAGCTTCATCGAACCGAAAGACGCAGCCGTGCTCTCATGGAGGAGCGACTCGCTTCTTCGACCCACCGTTCCACTCCTGCATCCACCATGTCCAAACTCTCCCTCATGCCGATCGCCGCCGTACTCGGCGCATCGCTTCTGGCCGGCTGCGGCGAGACCGCCCGCCTGACCGTCGATGCCGGCACCGGCCCTCGACCGACGCTGCCCGCGCCGAACAAGACGCTGATCCCGACCGTTCACATCGCGCCCGCCAAGGGCTGGTCCGAGGGTGCGAAGCCGATGGTCGCTCCGGGTCTGACCGTCGTGCCGTTCGCGAAGGGTCTCGAGCATCCGCGCTGGCTCTACGTGCTGCCGAACGGCGACGTGCTGGTCGCCGAGACGAACGCGCCGCCGAAGCCGGAAGACGGCAAGGGCGTGAAGGGATGGATCATGAAGCTGGTGATGAAGCGAGCCGGCGCCGGCACGCCGAGCCCGAACCGGATCTCGCTGCTGCGCGACGCCGACGGCGACGGCACCGCCGAGACCAGGACGGCCTTCCTCGAAGGCATCAATTCGCCGTTCGGGATGGTGCTGGTCGGCAACGACCTGTACGTCGCTGCCACCGATGCGCTGCTGCGCTTCCCGTATGTCGCCGGCGAGACGAAGATCAGCGCGCCCGCGGCCAAGGTCGTCGACCTGCCGGGCGGTCCGCTGAATCACCACTGGACCAAGAACGTCATCGCGTCGCCCGACGGCAGCCGCCTCTACGTGACCGTCGGCTCGAACAGCAACGTCGCCGAGAACGGCATGGCCGCCGAGGAAGGCCGTGCGGCGATCTGGGAGGTCGACCCGAAGAGTGGCCAGCATCGCGTGTTCGCCTCGGGCATCCGAAACCCGAACGGGATGGCCTGGCGCATTGAGGGCGGCACGCCGACCTTGTGGACGGTGGCGAACGAACGCGACGAGATCGGCAGCGACCTGGTGCCCGACTACCTGACCTCCGTGCGCGACGGCGGCTTCTACGGCTGGCCGTACAGCTACTACGGCAGCCACGTCGACGAGCGGGTGCAGCCGCAGCGTCCCGACCTCGTCGCGAAGGCGATCGTGCCTGACTACGCGCTCGGTCCGCACACCGCGTCGCTGGGCCTGACCGGCTCGACCGGTGCCAAGCTGCAGCCGGCGTTCGGCGACGGCATGTTCATCGGCCAGCATGGCTCGTGGAACCGCAAGCCACGCAGCGGCTACAAGGTGATCTTCGTGCCGTTCAGCGGCGCCACGCCATCCGGACCGCCGGTCGAGGTGCTGAACGGATTCCTCAGCCCGGATGGCGACGCCTGGGGCCGGCCGGTCGGGGTAGCGATCGACAAGCGCGGCGGCCTGCTGGTGGCCGACGACGTCGGCAACGTGATCTGGCGTGTCTTCGGCCCGGCCTCGATGGCGAGCGGCCCGCTGCCGGCGGACACAACGGCGGCACAGGCGGCCTCTGCGGCGCCGACTGGCGCCAGCGACGCTCAGCCGCGCGCGCCGGGTACTGCGACCCAGTAGGCCACCGCGCCGGCGATCGCCGAGGCGACCAGGCCCCAGGCCATGTCGACGAGGCAGAGCTTGAGGCTCCAGCCGCGCAGCGTCGCGAGGTTGCTGAGGTCGTAGGTGCCGTAGGCCAGCAGGCCGACCAGGGCGCAGCGGACGATCGCCTCGAGCAGGCTCGACGGCCCGGCCTGCAAACCGAAATAGACGAGGCCGAGCGGGTACAGCAGGTAGAACAGCCCGGCTGGCACCAGCCGCACCGAATCCGCCATCAAGGTGCCGAGTTCGCCCTTGTAGAAGTCGCGGGCGAGCCAGCCGAGCCAGAGCGCGTCGAGCACGCCCATCGCGATCAGCGCGACCAGATAGGCCCAGCCGAACTGGGTCGGCGTCATGCGGGCTGCCGCCACGATGGACCTTCTGAAGAAAGCAGCTCGCGCAGCGTCGGAAACGGGCTAGAGAGCCCTCTCCACCCAAACCTAGGGTTTTCCCTTAAAATGACATTCGCACTCAACAGAAACCTTTCATGAACGCCCTCATCCAGACCCTGACCGGGATCTTCAGCCCGACGTCAACGGGAACGCAGACCCAGGACGACCAGTACCTGGCCGAATCGACCGACATCTATGACCTCGAGCGCCGAATGAGGCAGATCGAGGCCGGCACCCGCGCGCTGACGAACAGCGGACCGTACGGCATCTTCATGCGCTGAGCCGGTTGCCCGGCCGTCGAGGTCACGGCCGCACCGCGATCAGATCTCGACCATCTCGAAATCGGCCTTCGACGCGCCGCAGTCGGGGCACATCCAGTCGGCCGGCACGTCGGCCCACAGGGTTCCGGCGGCGATGCCTTCTTCCGGCATGCCGAGCGCTTCGTCGTAGACGAAGCCGCAGACGATGCACAGGTAGGTCTTCATGCGCGGCGACCGCGCGGTTCGCGGACCAGCGTCACGACTTCGGCGCCGCGTCGTCCGCCTTCGGCTTCGACTTGGCCGGAGCGGCAGCCGGCGCCTTCGGCGAACCGTCGTCGGTGTGGGCGAGCGCCCCGCCCTTGATCGCCGACGCGGCTTCGGCCTTCACTTCGGCCCGCGTCTTCGACGTCTTCGGCACCGGCGGCGTCGTCGTGACCTCGCCGTGGTCGATCTGTCCGGCCTTCACCGCGGCGCGGGTCTCCGCCTTGACGTCGGGGCGCGCCTTGGTCGAGCGCGTCGGCGGCACGGTCGTCACCTCGCCGTGATCGATCTGCCCGGCCTTGGCTGCCGAAGCGGCTTCGGCGCGCACCTCCTCGCGCGACTTCGACTGAGCCAGCGCGCTGGTGCCAACGAGAGCGGCCAGCAGGCCGGCAACGACGATCGAGGGGGCGTTGTTCATGCGGTCCCTTTTCACTGTGATTTCGGTTTGGCCTGGAACCATTCGCGCAGCGCCGTCAGGGTGCGCTCGACATGGCGGCTCGGATTGAGGCTCTGGTAGTTGTAGACCACCGAGCCGCCCGGCGCGATCACGTACGACACCCGATTGGCGTACTCCGGACGCAGCGTCATCACAGCGTCGTACGACTTCATGATGCCCTGGCTGCTGTCGGACGCAACCGGAAACTTCCCCTGGCAGGCCTGCACCGAGAACTTGCCGAGCGTGTCGATGTCGTCGCCCGAGACGCCGATCACCGTCGCGCCGAGCGCCTGGAACTTGTCGATCGCCTCGGCGAATTCATGGGCCTCGGCCGAGCAGCCGACCGAGAACGCAGCCGGAAAGAAGTACAGCACCACCGGGCCCTTGGCGAGCGACTCGGAAAGCGAGAACTGGAACACCTTGCCGTTCAGCGCGGCAGCCGTCGTGAAGTTGGGCGCCGGGTCGCCGACATCGAGCGCTGCCTGCGCTGGCAGCGCCAGCGGCAGCAGCAGCGTCAACAGGGCCAGCACTCGTCTCATCGCGTTCTCCGATCCGTCTTCACGGGCGACTTGATCTTGCCAGAAGACGCGCCCGCGCGAAGGATACGGGGCGATGCGCCGATCGGATGCGCAGCGCTCACAGCTGCGCGCCGATCAGCGACGCCGCGCGCTCGGCGATGCGTTCCTTCAGCGGCCGCTCCTTCCACTCGGCGAGCGTGACGCGCTTCGAGCGCGCGAGGTCGGCCTCGAAGATCGCGACCTGCTCGCGCGCGAACTTGGCATCGTAGATGTTCAGGTTGGCCTCGTCGTTGAGGCGGAACGAGCGCTCGTCGAAGTTGGTCGAGCCGGTCGAGACCAGCAGCTCGTCGACGATCATCACCTTGCAGTGGTACATCGTCGGCCGGTACTCGTAGATCTCGGCACCGGCCGCGAGCAGCTCGCCCCAGGTCGCGCGCGACGCGTTGCGCACCGTGTCGGCATCGGTGTGCTCGCCGGGCGTGATGATCTGCAGCTTGACGCCGCGCTTGAGCGCATCGGTCATCGCGCGCCGCGCCAGCTCGTTCGGCACGAAGTACGCGCTCGACAGCCGGATCGAACGCTGCGCCGCGGTGATCGACAGCAGGTACATCAGCTCCATGCTCTCGCTGCCACCGGTCGGCGAGCTGCTGAACATCTGCGCATAGCCGTCGCCGACCGGCTCCAGGTTCGGGAAGTACTCGACCGAATGCAGCACCTTGCCGGTCGCCTTGATCCAGTTGTCCATGAACACCGACTGGATCTGGCCGACGACCGGGCCCTCGACCTTGAAGTGGGTGTCGCGCCAGTGCTCGGGGTCCTGCGCGTTGCCGGTCCACTGCCCGGCGATGCCGACGCCGCCGGTGAAGCCGATCTTGCCGTCGACGATGAGCAGCTTGCGATGGGTCCGGTTGTTGAGGCGGCCGAGATGGCTCCAGTGCGGCGGGTGGAACTTGAGCACGGTGACGCCGGCCGCCTTCATCTCGTCGACCAGGTTCTCGTCCATCTTCGCGCTGCCGATCCAGTCGAGCAGCACGTTGACCTTGACGCCGGCGCGCGCCCGTTCGGTCAGCGCATCGGCAAATTCCTTGCCGATCGCCTCCGACCAGTAGATGTAGGTTTCGAAGTTGATGGTCTGGCGCGCGCCGCGGATCGCCGCCAGCATCGACGGGAAGATCTGGTCGCCGTTCAGCAGCACCTGGTAGCGGTTGCCGCCGAGCACCGGCGGGCCGAGCAGCACGCCCATCACGTGAACGAACTGCGGGTCATCGATCGCATAGAGGCGATCGACCGACTGCTGGATCTTCTTCTCGCCGCTCGACAGGTTGACCACCAGCAGCACCGCGATCAGCGTGAGCAAGATGGTGGCGGCGATCACCAGGAGCAGGTTCTTCCGAGAGAAATTGGCATCCACCTTCCACCACGACATGTCGCTCTCCGAGGCCGGAGCGGCCGCGCCGAATCGTACGGCCGGCTCCTTGCGTCGACTGTAGGAAAGCGGCCTGACCGACCGTGCGGGGAACGCGCTTCAGGCGTCTGGCCGTCGGACCGCCGCACGAGGCACCGCATGGCGTCGACCGCAAATCGCGTGGCTATGATCACGCGCCGACTGGAATGGGCGATGCCCCGCGGCAGTGGAGACCGGCGAATTGTTCGACTACGTCGTGATCGGTGGCGGTTCGGCTGGCTGCGTGCTGGCCGGCCGCTTGACCGAAGACCCGGACGTGCGGGTCTGCCTGATCGAAGCCGGCCCGGTCGACGACCGCGTGCTGATCCACTGCCCGGCCGGGTTCGCGCTGCTCGCCAAGCTCGGCCAGATCAACTGGGGCTTCGAGACCGTGCCGCAGCCGGGACTCGGCGGCCGGCGCGGCTACCAGCCGCGCGGCAAGGTGCTCGGCGGATCGAGCTCGGTCAACGCGATGATCTATGTCCGCGGCCTGCGCGCGGACTACGACCACTGGGCCGCGCAGGGCAATGCAGGCTGGGCCTTCGACGACGTGCTGCCCTACTTCCGCAAGGCCGAGCACAACGAACGCGGTGCCGATGCCTGGCATGGCACCGGCGGGCCGCTCAACGTGATGGATCTGCAGAGCCCGCATCGCTTCGGCGCGCTGTTCGTCGAGGCGGCGCGGCAGGCCGGTCATCCCGTCAATCCCGATTTCAACGGCGCGCAGCTCGAGGGCGTCGGCCACTTCCAGGTCGCACAGAAGGACGGCGAGCGCTTCAGCGCGGCGAAGGCGTATCTGACCCCGCATCTGGCGCGGCCGAACCTGCGCGTGATGACCGGTGCCCACACGACCCGCATCGTGATGGAGGGTCGACGTGCGATCGGGGTCGAGGTGCGCATCGACGGCGCGCTGCAGACGGTTCGCGCCGAGCGCGAGGTGCTGCTCTGCGCCGGCGCGCTGCAATCGCCGCAGGTGCTGCAGCTGTCGGGCATCGGCGACGGTGCGCTGCTGCAGCGAATCGGCATCGAGACGCGCCATCACCTGCCCGGCGTCGGCGCGCAGCTGCACGACCACATCGATGTCGTGCAGGTCGTCGATGCCCCGCATTTGAAGGACCTGTTCGGCCTGTCGCTGGCGGGCGCGCTGGCGGCGATCCGCGGCGCCATCGACTGGCGGCGCCGGCGCAGCGGCGTGCTGACGACGAACTTCGGCGAAGCCGGCGGCTTCATTCGCAGCAGGCCCGAAGAGCCGTTGCCCGACCTGCAGCTCCATTTCGTGATCGCCAAGCTGATCGACCATGGCCGCAAGACGGTGTTCGGCCATGGCTATTCGTGCCACGTCTGCCTGCTGCGTCCGAAGAGCCGCGGCAGCGTGCGCATCGACGGGCCGGACCCGCACGCTGCGCCGCTGATCGATCCGAACTTTCTCGCCGAGCGCGACGATGTCGACCGGCTGGTGCGCGGCTTCAAGGCGATGCGCCACATCCTCGCGCAGCCCGCGCTCGCGTCGCAGGGCGGCCGCGAACTTGCCGACTCGGCGCAGGCAACGACCGACGCACGGATCGAGGCATTCATCCGCAGCCACGCCGACACGATCTACCACCCGGTCGGCAGCTGCCGCATGGGGCCCACGACGGACGACGTCGTCGATGCGGAGCTGCGCGTGCACGGCATCGACGGGTTGCGGGTCGTCGACGCGTCGATCATGCCGCGCATCGTCAGCGGCAACACCAACGCGGCGGTCGTCATGATTGCCGAGAAGGCGGCCGACCTGATCCGATCGGCCGCACGATCGCGCGAGCTTGGACGAGCCGCTGACGCGCCGCGCCCCGCCCTCGCCCCGCACTGACGCGGCGCGCCGGAGCAGCGAGAATCATTCGACTGCCGCACCAGGAGACCCGATTGAAAACCCAAGCTGCCGTGGCCTGGAAGGCCGGCGCCCCGCTCAGCATCGAAACCGTCGACCTCGAAGGCCCGCGGGCCGGCGAGGTGCTGGTCGAGGTGAAGGCGACCGGCATCTGCCACACCGACTACTACACCTTGTCCGGTGCCGATCCGGAGGGTCTGTTCCCGGCAATCCTCGGCCACGAGGGCGCCGGCATCGTGCGCGAGGTCGGCGCGGGCGTGAGCAGCGTGCGCGTCGACGACCACGTGATCCCGCTCTACACGCCGGAGTGCCGGCAGTGCAAGTTCTGCCTGTCGAGAAAGACCAACCTCTGCCAGCAGATCCGATCGACCCAAGGCCGCGGGCTCATGCCTGACGCGACCAGCCGCTTCAGCCTGAACGGCAAGCCGCTCTTGCACTACATGGGCACGTCGACGTTCAGCAACTTCATCGTCGTGCCCGAGATCGCGCTCGCCAATGTGCGCAAGGACGCGCCGTTCGAGACGATCTGCTACATCGGCTGCGGCGTGACGACCGGCGTCGGCGCGGTCATCTTCACGGCCAAGGTCGAAGCCGGTGCGAACGTCGTGGTGTTCGGGCTCGGCGGCATCGGCCTCAACGTGATCCAGGGCGCGAAGCTGGTCGGTGCCGACAAGATCATCGGCATCGACGTGAATCCGGCACGCGAGGTGATGGCGCGCAAGTTCGGCCTGACGCACTTCATCAATGCCAAGGAGACAGCGAACGTCGTCGATGCGATCGTGCAGCTGACCGATGGCGGCGCCGACTACAGCTTCGAGTGCATCGGCAACACGACGACGATGCGGCAGGCGCTCGAGTGCTGTCACAAGGGCTGGGGCCAGAGCATCATCATCGGCGTCGCCGAGGCCGGCGCCGAGATCTCGACGCGGCCGTTCCAGCTCGTCACCGGCCGGCAGTGGAAGGGCTCGGCGTTCGGCGGCGCGCGCGGCCGCACCGACGTGCCGAAGATCGTCGACTGGTACATGGACGGCAAGATCGCGATCGACGAGCTGATCACGCACAAGCTGAAGCTCGAGGAGATCAACGAGGGCTTCGCGCTGATGAAGCGCGGCGAGTCGATCCGCTCGGTCGTCGTGTACTGACCCTGCGCGATCTCGAACGACGCCTGCACTTCCACCCGCATCGGCGCCGTTGCAGTTGCAGTAGCAGCCGATCGCGCCGTGAACCGATGACCCAACCCGTCACTCGCCGCATCGCTCCCTACGGCAGCTGGACCTCGAAGGTCGGCGCCGAGCGCGTCGCCGGCGCGAGCCTGCGGCTCGGCCAGATCGGGCTCTCGGGCGGCGACATCTGCTGGACCGAGGGTCGCCCGCACGAGGAAGGCCGCAACGTTCTGGTCCGGGTCAGCACCGGCGGCATCGTCCGCGACCTGACGCCGCCGCCGTGGAACGTGCGCAGCCGCGTCCACGAGTACGGCGGCGGCGCCTTCACGATCGGCGTGGACGCGATCTGGTTCTGCCAGTACGACGACCAGCGCCTGTATCGGCTCGACGCATCCGGCAGCGCGACCGCGCTGACGCGCGATGCGGCGATGCGCTATGCCGATGCCGTGCTCGACGCCTCGCGGCGCCGCCTGATCGCCGTGCGCGAGGACCACGGCGGCCGCCTGGGCGAGCCGGTCAACGCGCTGGTCGCAATCGACGTCGACAGCGGCGACGAGCACGTGCTCGCCGAGGGCCACGACTTCTACTCGAGCCCCTGCCTCAGCGCCGACGGCCGGCAGCTCGCGTGGCTGAGCTGGGACCACCCGAACATGCCGTGGGACGGCACCGATCTGTGGGTCGCGCCGGTCGGTGCCGACGGCGGGCTCGGCCCCGCCCGCCACGTCGCCGGTGGACGTGCCGAGTCGATCTTCCAGCCGAGCTGGTCGCCAAGCGGCGAGTTGCACTTCGTGTCCGATCGCACGGGCTGGTGGAACCTGTACCGCGAGCACGCGGGCAGGGTCGAGGCACTCTCCCCGATCGGGGCCGAGTTCGGCGAGCCGCAGTGGGTGTTCGGAATGAGCACCTACGGCTTCGACGGCGCAGGCCGCATCGTCTGCACGTTCCACGACCGCGGCCGCTCGCGCCTGGCCTGGATCGACCCGCGCGATGCGACCTTGCACCCGATCGACACACCGTTCGAGACGATCCGCGACATCAAGGTCAGTGGCGATTTCGTCGCGTTCTTCGGCGGCTCGCCGACCGCGCCCGAGGCGCTGGTGAAGCTCGACCTGCGCACCGGCATGCATGCGCTGATCCGCGCGACCAGCGACATCGGAGTCGATGTCGACGGCACTGCGCGCGCCGAACCGATCGCGTTCGCGAGCGCCGGCGGGCGCCTCGCGCATGCCTACTTCTACGCGCCGACGAACCGCGAATTCGAAGGGCCGGCCAACGAGCGCCCGCCGCTGCTCGTGATCGACCATGGCGGTCCAACCGGCGCGACCAGCTCGACGTTCCGCTGGGGCATCCAGTACTGGACTCAGCGCGGCTTCGCGGTCGTCGACGTCGACTACGGCGGCTCAACCGGCTACGGGCGCGCCTACCGCGAGCTGCTGCGCGGCAGTTGGGGCATCGTCGATGTCGAGGACTCGATCCATGCGGCCCGCCACCTGATCGAGCGCGGCGACGTCGACCCGAAGCGCATCGCGATCCGCGGTGCGAGCGCGGGCGGCTACACGGCGCTCGCCGCGCTGACGTTCCACGACTTCTTCGTCGCCGGCGCGAGCCACTATGGCATCGGCGACCTCGAGGCGCTCGCCCGCGACACCCACAAGTTCGAGTCGCGCTATCTCGACAGCATGGTCGGCCCGTATCCGGAGTCGGCGGCGCTCTACCGCGCGCGCTCGCCGATCCATCACACGGAGCGGCTGTCGAGCGCGCTGATCCTGTTTCAGGGCGACGAGGACCGGGTCGTGCCGAAGGCGCAGTCCGAAGCGATGGCCGCGGCCGTGCGCGCGCGCGGCCTGCCGGTCGCCTACCTGCTGTTCGCGCACGAGCAGCATGGCTTTCGGCGCGCCGAGAACATCTGCCGCGCGCTCGAGGCCGAGCTCTACTTCTACGGCAAGGTGCTCGGCTTCGAGCCGGCCGACCGGATCGAGCCAGTCGAGATCTCGAACCTGCCTGCCGGCGGCACCGGCAACGCTCCACACGACCCGCCACGAGCGTGAAAAATCCCGCCGCGGCGGGCCCTTTCTTGCACCTCGAAACAGCTTGCGAATGGCGATCGCGGTAGGGTTGGGCGTGGATGGAGGAACAGGATGAAAGCGCTCTGGCACACCCTCTGGCAGGGTCAGGACATCGCGGTCTGTCGCGACAGCATCGAGGTCGATCGCTTCAACGCGCAGCAGATCGAACGCGTGCTGCTGCTGCATCGCGGCACGGGCGCTTCGCCCGGCGACGTGGTGCAGATCGTGATCGAGTTGACGGACCACTGCCTCGTCTTCAGCGCCGACACCGGCATCGCCGGCCGCATCAACTTCGAACGCCAGTCGTACTGGGCCGAGCGCGGCTGCGTCCACTGGGTCAACATCGCGCGCGCGCCGCTGCCGTTGCGGCTGCGCACCGGGCACGGGCTGCTGCGCCTGTCGCCGCCGCCGTTCGCGCGCGTGGCGCGGGCCGACGTCGCCGGCCTGATCGCCAAGTGGCCGGTGCAAGGCGCGCAGACCTGGGATGAGCGCAAGCGCCTGCGCATCGAGCGCGCGCAGCCGTTGAGCTTCGAGCACGCCTGAGCGGCGACGAGCGTTCACGCGCGATCGGCGCGCGATGAGGAAACCCGGCCGCGGCCGGGTTTTTGTCTGAAGCGCTCACCGCGATGCGGGGGCTTTCGCGTTGAACGCGCCGTTCAGTCGAAGCGCCGCTCCCGCACCCACTTCGTCGCGACCCACTTCTCGCCCGCTTCGACCGGCGAGCCGCCGTGCAGAGAGCGCGTGTCCGGGTGCGCGCGGTCGTAGCTGAAGAAGACTGCGTTGCCCTTGACCGGCGAGACCTCGAGGCCGACGTCCGGGAAAATCGTCGAGCCGCCTCTTTCGGGCGTGTTGAGGTAGCAGATGAGCGAGGCGACGCGCTGGCCGCCGCGCGCGAGCAGCGCCGGCGTGCCGGGCTGGGCCGGATCGAAGTAGTCGTAGTGCGGCTTGTATTCGGCGCCGGGGCGGTAGCGCAGGATCTGCAAGCCCTCGCCGTTCTCGATCGGCCAGCGCAGGAGCGCGGCCATGCGCGCCTCGATGCGCGCACAGACCTCGAACTCGCCGCGTTCGAAGAACATGCCCTCGCTGGTGCGGGCCGCATTGATCTCGCTCGAGCCGGTGTCGGTATGGACCGTCTCGGAGCGGGCCAGGCGGCGCCGCGACTGGTCGATCATCTCGTCGCATTCGGCATCGCTGAGCAGGCCGCCGAAGACCAGCACGCGCGGGCTGTGCATCGACGCCAGCACGCTGACCGAGCGGTCGCCGGCATCGACGACGAGGCGGCCCGGCTCGGTCAGCGGCTCGGGCACCGGGGTGCTGACGACCGGCGGCATCGCAGGCGTTGCCGGAAGCGTGACGTTCAGCGTCGCCTGCAGCGCGTGCCGGGCCGCGTCTTCGGACCAGCCGCTGGCGCGCATCGCCTTCACGAGGGCCTCGGTCGGCTGGCCGGCCGCCGCCTGCGCGAGGATCCACTGCCGCAGTTCAGGAGTGACGGGTTGTGCAGTCATCGCGCCATTCTGCCGGCGCTCCGAATCTGCCCTTCCGGCAGGGACGCGGACCGGCGGATCGCCTCGCGGCGCGCCGGCGGAGGTCAGCGGAAGTCGCGGCTGCGGCTGACGAGGCCCTGCAGCATCGCCGAGTGATCGACCAGCTTCATCGCGAGCAGGTGCATCACCGGGTACTTGTCGTCGCCCTGACGCTGCCACTGGCCGTAGACCGTGAGCAAGGTCGCGCCGAGCAGCGGCTTCCGCTGCGCATCGGCGACCGAGGCCCAGACGATGATGTTGACCGAGCCGGTCTCGTCCTCGAGCGTCACGAACATCGTGCCCTTCGCGGTCTCGGGACGTTGCCGGTGCGTGACGAGGCCGCTCGCCCGCGCCAGCCGGCCGTGCGGAAAGGTGTGCAGCACCGCCGCCGTCTCGATGCGGAACTTTGCGAGCTCGTGGCGCAGCAGTGCGAGCGGATGGCGCTTCAGCGTCAGGCCGAGCATCCGGTAGTCGGCCTGCATGTCCTCGGCCTCGCTCGGCGCCGGCAAGTGCGCCGCCGTCTCGTGCACGCGGGTCTCGCGCAGCATCGGCGTCGGCCGCGTGTCGATGCCGGCGACCGCCCACGCGGCCTGGTGGCGATGGCCGGTCAGGCTCTGCAGCGCATCGGCCTGCGCCAGCGCGGCCAGTTCGTGCGCATTGAGGAGGGCTCGGCTCGCCAGGTCTTCAGGCGTTTCGAACGGCGCCTCGTCGCGCGCGTCGACGATGCGCTCGGCCGCCTCGGTCGAGAGGCCGCTGATGCGGTCGAAGCCGAGACGCACAGCTTGCAGCGGAGCGTCGAGGCGCGCATCGGCCGACGGCGGCGGCAACGCGGCCGGGCTCGCCGCGGTGCCCGCCGATGACGGCGTCGGCGGCACCAGCGTGCTCTGGATCGCGCTGCAGCGCACGTCGACCGGCAGCACCTCGACGCCGTGCACGCGCGCGTCGCGCACCAGCTGGGCCGGCGCATAGAAGCCCATCGGCTGGCTGTTCAGCAGGCCGGCCAGGAACGCATCGGGGTGATGGCACTTGATCCAGCTGCTGACATACGCGAGCAGCGCGAAGCCGGCGGCATGGCTCTCGGGGAAACCGTATTCGCCGAAGCCCTCGATCTGCTTGAAGATGCGCTCGGCGTAGTCGCGCTCGTAGCCCTTCTCGACCATGCGGCCGACCAGGCGCTCGTGGAACGGACCGAGGCCGCCCTTCCTCTTCCACGCGGCCATCGCACGGCGCAGCGCATCGGCCTCGCCAGCGGTGAAGTCGGCGGCGAGCATCGCGATCTGCATCACCTGCTCCTGGAAGATCGGCACGCCCTTCGTGCGCATCAGCGCCGGCTTCAGCTCCTCGGGGCAATCGATCTGGTCGTCGCGCAGGGTGCGGTTCTTCAGGTACGGATGAACCATGCCGCCCTGGATCGGCCCGGGCCGCACGATCGCGACCTCGACCACCAGGTCGTAGTAGCAGCGCGGCTTCAGGCGCGGCAGCATGCTCATCTGCGCGCGACTCTCGATCTGGAACACGCCGACCGTGTCGGACGCGCAGATCATGTCGTAGGTCGGCA
>JBDSAB010000632.1:0-6258 GCA_039922395.1 Caldimonas sp. | reverse complement strand
CTCCTTGCCCATCCCGGGATCGCGAAGTACGACCTGTCGTCGCTCAAGTTCTGCGGCTCGGGCGGCGCACCGCTGCCGCTCGAGGTCGCGCAGCGCTTCGCCGCGGTCAGCGGCTGCAACCTGAGCGAAGGATGGGGCATGACCGAGACGTCGCCGACCGGCACCTTCACGCCGGTCCACGGCAAGCGCAAGGCGGGATCGTGCGGACTGCCGATGCCACGCATCGAGATCCGCATGCTCGACCTCGACGATCCGACCCGCTACGTGGCGCTCGGCGAGCGCGGCGAGATGTGCATCCGCGGGCCGAACGTGATGAACGGCTATTGGAACAAGCCGGACGCGACCGCGGCCGTGACCACTTTCGACGGGATGATGCGCACCGGCGACGTCGCGACGATGGACAGCGACGGCTTCGTCTTCATCGTCGACCGCACGAAGGACATGATCCTGTGCAGCGGCTTCAATGTGTACCCTCGCAATCTGGAAGAAGCGATCTACGAGCATCCGGCGGTCGCCGAGGTCAGCGTGATCGGCATCCACGACGAGTACCGCGGCCAGTCGCCGAAGGCGTTCGTGAAGCTGAAGCCTGGCGCCGCCGCTTTCACGTTGCCCGAGCTGCAGGCGTTCCTGAAGGAGCGCCTCGGCAAGCACGAGATGGTGCAGGGCCTCGACATCCGCGACGAGCTGCCGAAGACGCCGGTCGGCAAGCTCTCGAAGAAGGAGCTGTACGAGGAAGAAGAGAAGAAGCGCGCCGCCAAGGTCTGATCGCAGGGGTGGCGCGGACCGGCCGCAACGGCCGGACGCTGAAACCTCGACACCGGCGGTCGGTGGTCGCCGATTGAGCTGGCCGAACGCCGCCCGCCCCGGGGTTTCGCCGCCTTGCCGCGCGGTGTGCCTGCGGTAACCTCCGCTCGAGCCGGATCGACGATCCGACGCCACGCGGAGACGACGATGCCTCGCACCGAGCCCATACCCCAGCCCAAGGGCGACCCGCTGATCGGCAATCTGCGCCAGATCGACGGCGACGCGCCGATGCAGGGCTTCATGCGCATGGCGCGCATCCACGGCCCGATCTTCCAGCTCGAGTTCTTCGGCCGGCCGCTGATCCTCGTCAGCTCGCAGGAGATCGTCGACGAGCTGTGCGACGAGAGCCGGTTCGACAAGCGCGTCCACGCGACCCTGAAGAACATCCGCGACTTCGCGGGCGACGGCCTCTTCACCGCGAAAACCGACGAGCCGAACTGGCCGAAGGCGCACCGCCTGCTGATGCCGGCCTTCGGGCCGATCGGCATGCGCGGCATGTTCGATCAGATGCTCGACATCGCCGACCAGATGCTGGTGCGCTGGGAGCGCTTCGGCCCGAGCACGGTGATCGAGGTCACCGACGACATGACGCGGCTGACCCTCGACACGATCGCGCTGTGCGCCTTCGACTACCGCTTCAACAGCTTCTACCAGCAGGAGATGCACCCGTTCGTCGGCGCGATGGTCGACGCGCTGTCGGAGACCGGGGCGCGCGAGCGACGCCTCGACATCGCCAACAAGCTGATGCTGCGCAAGAAGCGCGCCTACGAGGACGACCTGAAGCTGATGCGCGAGGTCGCCGACGGCCTGATCGCCGAGCGCAAGCGCGACCCCGAGGGCGCCAAGAAGAAGGACCTGCTCGGCCTGATGCTGCAGGGCCGCGACCCGGTCACCGGCGAGGGTCTGTCGGACGAGAACATCCGCTACCAGCTCGTCACCTTCCTGATCGCCGGCCACGAGACGACCAGCGGCCTGCTGTCGTTCGCGACCTACTTCCTCTGCAAGAACCCGCAGGTGCTGGCGAAGGCGCGCGCCGAGGTCGACGCGGCCCTCGGCGACGAGATGCCGCGCATCGAGCATCTGGCGAAGCTGCGCTACATCGAGCAGATCCTGATGGAGACGCTGCGCATCTGGCCGACGGCGCCGGCGTTCGCGCTGCGTCCGCTCGCCGACACCACGATCGCCGGCGGCAAGTACGCGGTCAGCCGGCGCGACACGCTGATGGTGCTGATCCCGATGCTGCACCGCGACCCGAAGGTCTGGGGCGACGACCCCGAGGCGTTCCGGCCCGAGCGCTTCACGCCCGAGGCGATGGAGAAGCTGCCGCCGAACGCGTGGAAGCCATTCGGCAACGGCCAGCGCGCCTGCATCGGCCGGCCGTTCGCGATGCAGGAGGCGCAGCTGCTGATGTCGATGATCCTGCAGCGCTTCGACCTGATCGAGGAGGACCCGTCGTACCAGCTCTCGGTCGCCGAAACCCTCACGCTGAAGCCGCACGGCTTTCGGATCCGCGTCAAGCGGCGCGGCTCGTCGTCGTTCAAGCTGCGCAGTACCGTGCCGGCGGCTGCCGCCAAGCCGGTCGCCCCACCGGTGGCCGCAGCGCGTGCGGCCGACGGGCTGGCGACCCCGCTGCTGGTTCTGTACGGCTCGAACACCGGCTCGGCCGAGGCGTTCGCCGAGCGCATCGCCAGCGATGCCGAGTCACAGGGCTATGCGGCCGTCGCCGGACCGCTCGACGAACACGTCGGCGAGCTGCCGACCGACGGCGCGGTCGTGCTGCTGACCGCGTCGTACGAAGGCCAGCCGCCCGACAACGCGCGCCAGTTCACGACCTGGCTCGAAGCGCAAGCGCCGGGTGCGCTGAAGGGCGTCCGCTACGCCGTGTTCGGCTGCGGCAACCGCCAATGGGCGCGCACCTACCAGGCAGTGCCGAAGCGCTTCGATGCCGCGTTCGAAGCCGCCGGCGCAACCCGCATCAAGGAGCGCGGCGAAACCGATGCCGGCGGCGACTTCTTCGGCGCGTTCGACGAGTGGTACGGCGCGCTGTGGGGCGACCTCGGTCGCGCGCTCGGCAAGGAGGTGCAGGCCGCGCCGACCGGCGGGCAGCTGCAGGTCGAAGTCGTCAAGACCGGCCGCACGTCGATCCTGCGGCTCGGCGACCTGGAGCACGGCGAGGTGGTCGAGAACCGCGAACTGGTCGACATGAAGTCGCCGCTCGGCCGCTCGAAGCGCCACATCGACATCGCGCTGCCCGAAGGCATGAGCTACCGCGCCGGCGACTACCTCGCGATCCTGCCGCACAACCCGATCGGCGTCGTGATGCGGGCGCTCAAGCGCTTCAACCTCGCGTCGGACAGCCAGGTCGTGATCACCAAGCCGGAGAGCAGCATCACGTCGCTGCCGGTCGGCTACCCGGTCAACGTCAGCGAGCTGCTGTTCCACTACGTCGAGCTGTCCCAGCCGGCAACGCGCGGCCAGGTCGGCGCGCTCGCCGCCGCGACGCGCTGCCCGCCCGAAAAGGCCGATCTCGACAAGCTCGCCGAGGAGGGCGGCTACCAGCGCGAGGTGCTCGGCAAGCGGGTCAGCGTGCTCGAACTGCTCGAACGTTTTGCATCCTGCGAGCTCGGCTTCGGCGCCTTCCTCGAGATGCTGCCGCCGGCCAAGGCACGCCAGTATTCGATCTCGTCGTCGCCGCTCTGGAACGCAGCGCGCTGCACGCTGACCGTAGCGATCGTCGACGCGCCCGCGCTCTCGGGCCAGGGCCGCTATCAGGGCATGGCGTCGTCGTACCTCGCCAACTGCTCGGCCGGCACTCGCGTCGCCGTCGCGGTGCGCTCGTCGAACGACCACTTTCATCCGCCGGTGTCGCCCGAGACGCCGATGGTGATGGTCTGCGCAGGCACCGGCCTCGCGCCGTTCCGCGGCTTCCTGCAGGAGCGCGCGGTGCAGGCGGCGTCCGGTCAGAAGGTCGGCCCGGCGCTGCTCTTCTACGGCTGCGACCACCCGGACGTCGACTTCCTCTATCGCGACGAACTCGCCGCGTGGGAGGCGGCCGGCGTCGTCAGCGTTCGGCCGGCGTTCTTCAAGCAGCCGGACGGCGACGTGATGTTCGTGCAGCACCGGGTCTGGAAAGACCGCGCCGACGTCGCGCGGATGTTCCAGCAAGGGGCGAACGTGTATGTCTGCGGCGACGGCAAGCGGATGGCGCCTGCGGTGCGTGACACCTTCGTGCGGATCTACCAGGACGCGGTCGGCGTCACCGGCGAGGCCGCCGAAGCGTGGGTCGATCGCATCGAGCGCGAGACCGGCCGCTACGTGTCCGACGTGTTCGCCTGAAACCCGTTGCAGGGCGCCGTCGCGGCGCCTTGCAGACGAAGGTCAGGTCTCGTTCTCGGACCGCGGCGTCCGCTGCGGATCGGGGTACATCGCGCGCAAGGTCCACGGCGGGTTGAACGGCTTCCACCCGCCCACCGGCTGGGCCAGCCGATCGGCGACGGCATACAGCACCGGCGCGTGCACGCCGAGTCCGAGGTGGCTGCCGACGACCTCGAGGTTCTCGGCCAGCGGCCCTTCGGGCTGCAGGCTGGCGCGCCAGGCGACGACGCCATCGCTGCGGCTGTAGATCGAGGTCGACGGCATCTCGGCGGGCACGGGGCGGTAGATGCGCGGTCCCGGCTTTGCAGTGCTGCGCTGCCCGCTCACCCAGTCGTAGAGGCGGCGCACGCTGGTCGCGCTCGCATCGCCGGCGATCGGGCTGCCGAGCGTCACGACGTTGCGTACCGCGTGCGGGCGGCGCAGCGCCAGCGCGCGTGCATAGGCGCCGCCGAGGCTCCAGCCGACCAGGCTGACGGGGCGCTTGCTCGATTCGTGCAGCTCGTCGATGCGGTCGAGCATCGCCTCGCGCACCCCGGCGCGCGGACCGAGGTTGCGGCCGAGGCCCCAGCCGTGCACGTCGTGGCCGAGGCCGGCGAGGTGACGGCGCAGCACGCGGGTCGACGTGTCGCTTGCACTCAAGCCTGGCAGCACGAGGACCGCGTGACCATCGCCGCGCGGCGCCATGCGCAGCAGCGGCCAGACCGCGAGCGTGCCGGCGAACTCGCCGGCGGCGCGGACCTCGAGGAACTGGAGGAGCCGCGAGGGCGGTTCGATCGTGTCGGTGCTGGGATTCATCACAGGGTCTCCGTCGGTCTTACTTGAGGTACTTGGCACGCAGGAAGTTGAGGTAGTCGCGCGATTCGCCGACCACGAACGGCGACAGCAGGGTCAGCGTGTAGTACGCGGCGAGCGCCGCGTCGCCATGCGACGCCGGCCGGCGTCCCGGCATCAGCCGGGTGAACGAGAACCAGCAGGTCGTTGCAAAGACGATCTGCAGAGCCAGCATCTCGACGTCTTCGTTCGACGCGTCGAGCACGCCCGCGTGGGCCAGCCCGGCACACAGCGACTGCGCGGCCAGCAGCTGACGCGCGGTCAGCGCCTGGGCCCGCGCTTCGAGCTCGGGGCTTTCGTTCAGCAGATGGTCCATGTCGCGGCCGATGAAGCGGTACTCGTTGATTGCCTCGAAGGTCAGGTGCAGCGACAGCCACAGGTCGTCGAGCGCGGTAGCCGTCGCCGCGGCGGCCAGGCACGGCTCGAGGCGATCCTCGTAGCGGCGGAACAGCCAGGCGACGATCAGCCGCTTGGTCTTGAAGTGGTAATGCAGGTTGCCCGGGCTGATGCCGAGCTCGGCCGCGACGCGATGGGTCGAGACCGCCGGCAGCCCCTCATCGTTGAACAGGCGCAGCGCGGCTTCGAGAATGCGGTCGCGCGTTTTCGATGCGGCCACGGCAGGCGGGCCTGCCGTTCAGCGCTTGCTGCGCGGCGCGCGCGGTTCCTGGCGCCGCTCGAGACGCTGCAGCCGCTCGTCGAGCGTTGCGATCTGCGCGCGCAGATCGGTCAGCGCCTGCGCGATGCCGAGCCGTTCGAGCGAGCGCGCGACGCGTTCGTCGAACAAATTCTCGAAGGTCGGAAGCGTGAACAGCTCCTTCGCCTTGCGCGTGCCGGTCTCGGCATTGACGCCGAGCAGCGCCTCGAAGAAACGGCTGTGTCGCGTGACGACTTCGCCACGCGCATCCTCGAGGGCCTTCAGACCGGCCTTCAGCAGGTCGCCGCCGAGCGGCGTCTTCACCGCCGGCGTCGATTCGCTCGGCGGTGCGTCGGGCATCGACTTCTTCGATGCCGCGCGCACCGCCGGTTTCGCGGTTTTCTTCGACGCGACGGACGCGCCGCGCCGGCGCCGTTCGGGGGCCGGTGCGGTCGTCATCGCGTGCTCAGTGCTCGCTCGTCGTTGCGATCAGGCGCGACGGGTCGTGCGCTTCGCGGCCTTCGGGGCCACCGGAGCGTCGATCACGTCGGCTTCAGCCGCGAGCACGCGGTCGCCGAGGCGCTTGGCGCCGTCGGCAACGGCGCTGGCGACCG
>JBDSAB010000631.1:0-2765 GCA_039922395.1 Caldimonas sp. | reverse complement strand
GTCGTCAGGTTCACGACCGAGCCGCCCAGCTGGTACATGCCGGCCTCGAAGCTGACCCGGGTCCGGGTCGAGGCCTTCTCGAAGATCATCGCCAGCGTGCGGTCGACCAGCGGCGTGTACTTCTCGTAGTTCTTGAAGCGCTTCTTGATGACCGCGGTGCGCTCGAACAGGTACGCGTATTCCTCGGCGCGAAAGTCCTTGAACTGCAGGTAGTGCTTGATCAGGTTCGACCCCGGCTTCATGCGGTCATTCCGGGTGAGCGAGGAATTCCTTGATCAGCGGCACGAGGATCGCGACGATCTGGCGCGCCTCGTCGTGGCTCATGATCAGCGCCGGCAAGAGGCGGATCACCTTGTCGGCGGTGACGCTCAACATCAGGCCGGCTTCGGCGGCCCGGCCGAGCAGGGCGCCGCACGGTCGATCGAGCTCGATGCCGAGCATCAGGCCCTGGCCGCGGATCTCGGTCACGCCGTTGACGCCGGCCAGCTCGCGCGCAAGCCCGTCGCGCAAGGTCGCACCGACCGCGGCGGCATTCGCGATCAGGCCTTCCTCCTCGACGATTCTCAGCGTCTCGACGCCCGCGCGCATCGCGAGCGGGTTGCCGCCGAACGTGGTGCCATGGTTGCCCGGACCGAGGACGTCGGCGGCCTTCGGACCGCACAACACCGCACCGATCGGCACGCCGGAGCCCAGCCCCTTGGCCATCGGCATCACGTCGGGCACGATGCCGGCCCACTGGTGGGCGAACCACTTGCCGGTGCGGCCCATTCCGCACTGGACTTCGTCGAGCATCAGCAGCCAGCCGCGCTCGTCGCAGATGCGGCGGACTTCGCGCAGGTAGTCGATCGTCGCCGGGCGAACTCCGCCTTCGCCTTGAATCACCTCGAGAAAGACAGCGACGATGTTCGGATGGCCGTGTGCAAGGTTCTCGATGGCCGCCGAGTCGTTGAGCGGAACCCGCACGAAGCCCTCGACGAGAGGGCCGAAGCCAGCCTGCACTTTGACGTTGCCGGTAGCCGATAGCGTTGCGATCGAGCGACCGTGAAATGCGGCTTCATAGACCACGATCTCCGGGCGCTCGATGCCCTTGTCGTGGCCGAACTTGCGCGCGATCTTGATCGCCGCTTCGTTCGCCTCGAGCCCCGAGTTGCAGAAGAACGCGTTGGTCAGGCCGGACAGCTGGCACAGCTTCGCGGCGAGCTGCTCCTGCAGCGGCACGAGGTAGTAGTTCGAGCTGTGGATGATCTTGTTGATCTGATCGTGCAGGGCGGGCACCAGCTTCGGGTGCGCATGCCCGAGCGTGTTGACCGCGATGCCGGCCAGGCCGTCCAGGTACTTCTTGCCCTGTGTGTCCCAGACCCAGCAGCCGCGACCGTGCGACAGCGCCATCGGCAGGCGCCCGTAGGTCTTCATCACATGCGGCTCGGCGCTTGCAAACAGTTTTTCGGGGGCGTTCATGGCATCACTCCGCTGGGGAAGGCCGTGGGCGCGATTTCCGCACGATCCATCGTCGCGGAATTCTAAGGCCCGCCTCCCATGAGGCCGAAGACGCTGCATGGAAGCTCTGAGCGATCCCGAGGTAGTTGTTGCGCCGCAGCAATTACGAGTGACAATGCCCCTGGTCGCGCGTCGACCGCTGTGGACGGACAGCCCGCCGTGGGGCTGGCGGCCCGCCCCCGACAAACCCATGCCGTCACCTCAGCCACGCACCCTGTTCATCCAGGGCGTGACGCGTGACGGCAAGCCGTTCCGTCCGAGCGACTGGGCCGAGCGACTGGCCGGTGCGATGTCGAGCTTTCGTCCGGAGGGCTCCGCCGGCGGCATCGCCGCTTTCATCGGCTACTCGCCGTACTGCGTTCCCCGTGTGATCGACGGCGTCAAGTCGGTCCTCGTCGACTCGGCGTTGCGCGGGGTCGAGCCGATGGCCTGGGACTTCGTGATGAGCTTCGCCCGAGACAACAACTTGGTCGTCGTCGAGCCACCGGCCGACGCGTAGAGCCGCTAAAGCGCTTTTCAAACAAAAAGGGCTCGCGATGCGAGCCCTTTTTGCCGAGAGAGAGCGATCAGGCAGCAGTAGCAGTTGCCAGCGCCTTGACCTTCGCCGCCAGACGGCTCTTGTGGCGCGCCGCCTTGTTCTTCTGGAACAGGCCCTTGTCCGCGATCGAGTCGATCACCGGCTGTGCGGTCTTGAAAAGTTCGGTCGCCTTCGCCGTGTCGCCGGCGGCGACGGCCTTCTGCACGTTCTTGATCACGGTGCGGAACTTCGAGCGCAGCGCGGTGTTCGCGGCGTTCAGCTTCACGTCCTGGCGAACGCGCTTCAGACCCGATGCGATGCGGACGGTTTTCTTTTTGGCTTTGGTGGAAGTGGCCATGAACGAGGCTGCCTGGGGGTTTGAGCAAAGAGCGCGAGTATAGCAGCGGCGTCGCAGGCGCACGCGCACGCGCCGGGCCGCGCAGGCCCCGCTCCCTATAATCGCCGCGCTCGACTTTCCTCCCGCTGCGCGGCCTGGCGCGGCTTCACGCCGATCCCCATGAATCTGCTGCGGGCCGCCTCGACGATTTCGCTGCTGACGCTGGTGTCGCGCATTTCGGGCCTGGCACGCGACGTGATCGTCGCGCAGCTGTTCGGCGCGGGCGCGTGGATGGACGCGTTCAACGTCGCGTTCCGGATTCCGAATTTCCTGCGCCGGTTGTTCGGCGAAGGCGCGTTCACGCAGGCGTTCGTTCCGATCCTCGCCGCGACCCGTGCCCAGGACGGCGACGCC
>JBDSAB010000630.1:0-4596 GCA_039922395.1 Caldimonas sp. | reverse complement strand
GCCGAAGCCTTGCTGCCGTCACAATCGCCCCCGATGCGCGCACGCCTACTCTCAGCCGTTCTCGCGCACGGGCTGCGGGCGCTGAGCCTGATGGCGCTGAGTGCCTTGATCGTGGCGATCGCCCTGGCGAGCGGCAGCGGCCCCCCCGACGCGTCGATCGTGCGGATCGATGTTGCCGAGGCGACGGCCGCCGGCGAGTCCCGCTCGCAGACCGTCACACTCCCCGACGACTGGTCGATGAGCCGGCCGCGCTTCGATGGCGATGTGCGCTACCGGGTCGGCTTCGACCGCCCGGCGGCCCCGTCGGCCGACGGCTTGGTCGCGCTCTACATCGAGCGGGTCTGCAGCAACCTCGAGATCGACCTCAACCAGCATCGCATCTTCAGCGGCGGGCGGATGACCGATCCGGTCACGATCAATTGCCGGCATCCGCAGCTGATCACACTGCCCATGGCCCTGCTCGAAGCCCAGGGCAACCTGCTCGACATCCGGGTCAACGGCCATGCGCTGCAGCACGTCGCGTCGCGCGAGTTCGCGGCTGGCCTGTCGGCACTGCAGGTCGGGCCGCGCGATCGCCTGGCCGTCGATCACGCGAAACGCCTGTTCTGGAATGTCACCTGGCTCCAGCTCACCGCCGTGATGCTCGCGGTCGGCGGTCTGCTGCTGCTGGTCGTCACCGCGTACAACCCGCGCGAGGTCTATTTCGGCTACTTCGGCGGACTCTGCATCGTCTGGGCCTTGCTGTCGCTCCGCCTGTGGCTGCCGGAATTGCCATGGGGGCACGTCGTCACCGAGTACCTGTTCTGCATCGGACTCGCAAGCCTCGTGCTGATGGGAGTCCAGTTCCTGCTGAGCTACGCCGGCCTGCGCTCGCGCGCGATCGAGACGGTGCTCGTCGCCCAATGGTTCTTCGTGCCGCTGACGCTGATCATCGGCGGCGAAACGCGGCTGTTCGCTGTCGCGACGATCTGGTATGTGCTGTTCTGCGCCGAGCTGCTGGTGGCGGCAGGCCTGTACCTCGGCTTCACGCGGCGCGAACGCACCCACGACTACTGGCCGATGGCCGGGGTCCTCGGCGCGTCGGTGCTGCTGGTGCTGCTCGAGCTGGGCTCGCAACACGATCTTTATCCCTGGCTGCGGCAGGTGCTGCCGTGGCCGACCTTGCCGATCCTGCTGCCGCTGCCGTTTCTGGTCGTCGGCGTTCGCCTGTTCCTGCTGTTCGCCCGTGCACTGCGCACCGCGGAGCACGGCCGCGCCGCTCTGGCGCGCCGGGTGCGCGAGCTGACCACCGAGTTCGAAGGCAACTTCTCGCAGCTTGCCGAGCTGCGCGTCGAGCAGGTCACCGAAAAGGAGCGCAAGCGGATCGCGGCCGACCTGCACGATGACCTCGGCGCGAAGCTGCTGACCATCGTCCACACCAGTGAAAGCGAACGCATTTCGGCCCTGGCCCGCGAGGCGCTCGAAGACATGCGCCTGTCGGTGAAGGGGCTGATCGGCAAGCCGATGCGGCTCGCCGATGCACTGGCCGACTGGCGTGCCGAGACGGTGGCGCGCCTCAGCCAATCGAAGGTCGAGGTGGACTGGGTCAGTCCGGTCGAGGAGACCGAGCATCTGCTGCCGTCGCGCGGCTTTGTGCAGACGACCCGGATCGTGCGCGAGGCGGTCAGCAACATCATCAAGCACAGCCGCGCGACCCGCTGCAGCGTGCGCTGCCGGATCGCCGACGGCTATTTCGCGATGACGATCCAGGACAACGGACGCGGCATTCCGATGGAGCTCGACGGCAAGCTCGACGGCGGGCTCGGCATGTCGAACATGAAGCGGCGCGCGAAACAGATGCGCGGCCAGTGCCTGGTTCAGTCCGGTCCAGGCTACGGGACCGTGATCGCGTTGACAGTTCCGCTCTGATTCGATGTGCACTTGGCGCGCAAGCAACCGGGCAGCTGTTACGATATTTTTCTAAGGCGCACGGTGCGCCGTCCCCGGGAGTCCCGGCGTGAAAAACGTCCTGTTGCTTGAAGATCTGCCTGAAACCCGTGCCTGGCTGAAGGCGCTGGTCCTGCAGGTCTTTCCGGATTCCCACATCTTCGAGGCGGCGCGCGTCCACGGCGCGCTCGAGCTGGTCGCGTCGATGAAGGTCGACCTCGCCCTGATCGATCTCGGCCTGCCCGATGGATCCGGGGTCGACGTCGTCGCGGCGATCCGCGAGGCGCACCCGCAGGCCCAGTCGGTCGTCGTCACGATCCACGACGACGACGACCACCTCTTCCCCGCGCTCCAGGCCGGTGCCTTCGGCTACCTGTTGAAGGAGCAGGCGAGCGAGCTGATCGCCGAGCAGCTGAAACGAATGAGCCAGGGCGAACCGCCGCTGTCGCCGTCGATCGCACGGCGCGTGATCTCGCACTTCGCGTCGCAGACCCAGCCGCAGGAACGTCCGCAGAACATGCCGCATGTCGCGCTGACGGATCGCGAGAACGAGGTGCTGTTGCGCGTCGCCAAGGGCTTCACCCTGCCCGAGATCGGCGTCCAGCTCTGCCTGTCGCGCCACACGATCGCCGACTACGTCAAGCAGATCTACCGCAAGCTCAACGTGAGCTCGCGCGCCGAAGCCGCGCTCGAAGCGCAACGGCTCGGCCTGTTCCGGCGCTGACCGCCCTCGCGGCATCGATCGGCGCGGCGACAATGCCGCGATGATTGGACGGCTCACCGGCACGCTCGCCGAAAAGGCACCCCCGCACCTGCTCATCGACGTCGACGGCGTCGGCTACGAAGTCGACGTGCCGATGAGCAGCTTCTACAACCTGCCGGCGGTCGGCGAACGGGTCACCTTGCTGACCCACTTCGTCGTCCGCGAAGACGCGCAGGTGCTGTTCGGCTTCCTGACCCACGATGAGCGGACCACCTTCCGCCTGCTCGTGAAGATCTCCGGAGTCGGTCCGCGCACGGCGCTGGCGATCCTGTCCGGCCTCAGCGTCACCGAGTTGGCGCAGGCCGTGGCCCTTCAGGAAAGCGCGCGCCTCGTCAAGGTACCCGGCATCGGCAAGAAGACGGCCGAACGCCTGCTGCTCGAATTGAAGGGCAAGCTCGGCGATGCGATTGCCGCGCCGGTCAGCGTCACCGCTGGCGCGCAGGCGGACATCCTGCAGGCGCTGCTGGCACTCGGCTACAACGATCGCGAGGCAGCGGCGGCGCTGAAGGCGCTGCCGGCCGATGTGGCGGTCGGCGACGGCATCAAGCTGGCGCTGCGGGCGCTCGCCAGGTAGCAGCAGCCGCGTTTCAGTGCGTCGTCTTGGGAGGCGCTTCCTTTGCACCCGGTGCATCGACGTTGATCTGAACCGTGACCTCGCCCGCTTTCTCGAAACGGAGCTTGAGCGGGAATGGCTGGCCGACCTTCAGCGGCTCCTTCAAACCGACGAACATCAGATGGAAGCCACCCGGCTTGAGTTCGACGAGCGTGTCGGCCGGTACGTCGATCGCATCGACCTCGCGCATGCGCATCACGTCGCCGTCCATCTTCATGCTGTGAAGCTGCACTTCGCGCGCGATCGTCGTGCTGGCCGAGAGCAGGCGATCGGCGCGGCCCTTGCTCATCAGAGTCAGGTAGCCGCCGCCGGTCGGCTGCGACGGCGCGGTCGGTCGGGCATACGGATGGCCGATCGACAGGTCGCCAGCCTTGAACTCGTGCGCCGACGCGGTCGACATTGCAGCGGCAAGTGCCAGCAAACCTGTGGCCCAGGTGCGTCTTTTCATCGGCCGATTGTGCCAAAGCGAGGCCGCGCAACCGCGTGCCCATAATCCCGCCATGACCATCCAGACCGACGAATTCGAGCCGGCACGACGCGTGATCAGCGCTGCGCCGACCTCGCCGGCCGAGGAGGCGATGGAGCGTGCGCTGCGCCCGAAAGGCCTCGCCGAATACGTCGGCCAGGCGAAGGCCCGCGAGCAGCTCGAGATCTTCATCGGCGCGGCCAGGAAGCGCGGCGAAGCGATGGACCACGTGCTGCTGTTCGGGCCGCCCGGCCTCGGCAAGACGACCCTGAGCCACATCATCGCCAACGAGCTCGGCGTGAAGCTGCGCTCGACGTCCGGACCGGTGCTCGAGAAGCCGAAGGACCTGGCGGCGCTGCTGACGAACCTCGAACGCAACGACGTCCTCTTCATCGACGAGATCCACCGACTCAGCCCGGTCGTCGAGGAGATCCTCTACCCGGCGCTCGAGGACTACCAGATCGACATCATGATCGGCGAAGGGCCGGCGGCGCGCTCGATCAAGCTCGAGCTGCAGCCGTTCACGTTGATCGGCGCGACGACGCGCGCCGGCATGCTGACGAACCCGCTGCGCGACCGCTTCGGCATCGTGGCGCGGCTCGAGTTCTACACGCCTGAGGAGCTCGCGCGCATCGTCCAGCGTTCGGCCGGGCTGCTGAAGGTGCCGATCGATGCCGACGGCGGTCACGAAATTGCGCGGCGCGCCCGCGGCACGCCGCGCATCGCCAACCGGCTGCTGCGCCGGGTGCGTGATTTCGCCGACGTCAAGGGCAGCGGCGTGATCACCAAGCCGCTCGCCGACCTGGCGCTGGCGATGCTCGACGTCGA
>JBDSAB010000629.1:0-4602 GCA_039922395.1 Caldimonas sp. | reverse complement strand
CGGTCGGCTTCGGCCTGCTGGCGCCGCCGGTCGGCCTGAACGTCTACGTCGTCAACGGCATGGCCAAGGACGTGCCGATCGCCGAGAGCTACCGCGGCGTGATGCCGTTCCTGATCAGCGACACGGTCCGCACGATCATCCTGCTGCTGTTTCCGTCGATCTCGCTCTGGCTCGTCAAGTACATCGGGTAGCTGCAGCGGCGCACCGGCCCTTCGCGCTCGACCCCGATCGCCGGCGCGGCACGGGACGACGGCCGAGATCGAGCTCAGCCGGCCTTGAGCTTCTCTTCGGCATAGAGCGAAAGCTCGATCATCCGCTCGAGCAGCTGTTCGGCGGAAATGCCCGCGAAGTTCTTCAACACGAGCTCCTTGACATACAGCCTGACCAGATAGCGCAACTGCAAGGCGCGGTTCTTCGTCGCGAAGACGAAGTCGCGATGCCCGTTGTTGACGACGATGAGATTGCGCTCGGCGTCGAACCTCGATCGCCACAGCGCCCCCGCGGCGCGTTCGAACGTATAGCCGGGCAGGCCGCGCGTGTTCACGGCGGCCGGATTCAGCGTCGCCTCCAGGCTGTCGGCGACCGTCACGATCGCCTCGGCGCTGCAGCCGATGCCGCGCTGCGTGACCGTGACGCGCAGGCGCGCCAGGCCGGGGGTTGCGGCCGCCGTGTACTCGACTTCCTGATCGGCGCTCGAGCCGATCGATCCGTCGCCGTCGATGACTTCCCAGGCAAACAAGAGGGCATCCGCTACCCGCCGGCGCGATCGGTCGCGAGGCAGTGCCCGAAAGCGCCGGCGTTCGTTGACACGCACCGTGCCCGCCGCCGGCGAGACGACGACGCTGAACAACGGTCCGGCGTAATCGAAGAACTGGCGCTGCGCCGATGGATGGAACGCCGGTTCGGCGACGCCGAGAGCGCCAACCTCGTCCTCCGAAACGGCATCGCCGGCAACCTGGCAGGCTGGATCGCCTTGGCCGGGCGGCCTTGCCGACCCGCCGTCGCCATGGGCCCTGGCCTGGACGTCGAACCAGTCGTATTCCTCGGGTGGAAGCGCGAGCAGCGCTTCGCGGAACGCGCGCTGGATGGCGCGCAGCGACTGCTGACTGGCCTGTTCCTCTTCGGCCTTCTGCTGGGCCTCGATGAGACTGTTGACATCGTCTTCGAGAGGCTTCAACGCCTCGAGGAGTGCCGCGTAGCGCTCGTCGTGGATCACGCCGCTGCGCGTGCCGGGCGTCAGGTGCAGAAAGGGCGCATCGATCAGCCCTTGCAGATGGCGTGAGGACCATGGCGCCTTCTCCAACCCCGGGAGGGTCGCGAGATCCTCGATGACACGCGTGCCGGCACGGGTCAGCGCAACCCGGCAACTGTCGGCGGGCTGCGCCAGATACAGCTCGGCATAGACATCGCCGAAGGCCGTGCGGACCGTGCGCAGCTGATGCAGCAGCCTGCCCTCGTAGGCCCGCGGTTCGACTTCGTACTGCTTGCGCGCGAGCTTGTCGATGACGCTCACCCGCACCTGCGCGCCGCGCAGCCGGTCGCGCAGTTCGGAGGCGAGGAACCACTGGATCTTCTCGCCGCTCAACGTGCGGATACCCTCGAGCAGCGGTCCGATCCTGAGCTCGGTACCGCGTTCGGCGAAGAGCACCCGCCGCGGCGCCACCTTGTAGCGGGAGTCGCCCTTGCTCATCGTCATCTGGTAGGCGCGCTGATCGGCGCCGGCCGATGTCATCGTGAGCGTCTCGCCGACGGTCCAGAAGCTCAGGAGGCCGATGCCGAACTCGCCCTGCAATCCGTTGCCGAGACCCTCGCTCTTCAGGCGCCGCTTGATCGAGTCGCAGATGTGCGTGGCGACGTACTTGAAGTTCGGCAGACCCTCCTCGTCGCGAGGCACACCGTCGCCGTCGTCCTTGATCGAGAGATACGGCGCGCCCTGCTCGCGACCGCGCGTGATGACGATGGTCGAGGCGTGGGCGTCGATGCTGTTTTCGACGAACTCCGCGATCGCCTTCAGCGGGTTGCTTTGCGACAGCGCGATGATCCGGATCGCGTTCCAGTCGTCGCCGATCTTCAACTTGCCGGCGTCGGTCGTCTTGTCGCTGCGGGCGGCGTTCGCCTTCGAGCGTGCTTCGCGGTTCGGATGGTTGCGCATCACGAGGTGCATCTCCTTGTTCGCTTGTTGCGCCACCTGCCGAATTCTGTGGCCGCGTCGCTCGGCCGGTCGGATTCGAAACCGGTCGACAGACCGACGTGAAGCGGCAGCTTCGAGCATCCGGATCGGCTGTCCCCGATGGCGGCTCGTAGTATGCGGGTCGCTCGCTGGCAACCGTAACCCTGCGCCCCCCGACATCGGTCACACGATTCCCGGTGCGACTCGAACGCCGTCGATCTCGCTCTGGCTGGTGAAGTACATCGGCTAGGAGCCTCCGGGTGGCGCAGAACGACGGCATCTCCGGCCGGCATCGGATGCGATCGAGAATAGAGGGTATGCAGCCGAACCTGTAGACCAGCCACCCGCTGATGCCTCCGCACTCCGTGTCAGGACACCGCATGGACAGAAGGACTTCGCTGACCTGGATGGCTGTCGGTATCTTGACCGCACCGATCGCGAGTGCGCAGCAGACAGGCAAGAGATTCGTGATTGGACTCGTGGTTCCGGACGTGGAATCAACGCCCGAACGACGAATGTCTCTGGCGACGTTGCTGGCTGGGCTGCGTGAGTTGGGATGGGTTGAAGGAAAGAACCTGGTCCTGGAGATTCGCATGGCGGGATTGAATCCACAGCGCCAACGAGCCGCAGCAGCCGAACTCAAGGCTCTTCCTGTCGCGCTCATCATCGCGCCTGGCACGATCACGATTCGCGCGGCCCAGGAGGGGGCCCCTGGGGTACCGGTCGTGATGGTCAACGCAGGGGATCCGCTTGGCGCCGGTTTCGTCGCGAACCTGGCAAGGCCGGGCGGCGACCTGACGGGCACTTCAGCCGCAGGCGAGGAAATCCTCGCAAAGCAAGTCGAGCTGCTGGCCGCCGCCGTACCGCAGCTCAGGCGGGTAAGCGTGCTGATGAACAGTGCCAATCCCGCCAACCGCTTCTTCTTCGATGCGATGGCGCTGAGGGCTCAGACGCTTGGCCTTCGCCTTGATCGCATTGATGTAGCGACAGAGGTCGAACTGGAGGGGGCGATCGCTCGTGCGAGCGGTGGTGCGTTGGTCGTGGTGGGTGATCCGATGTTCTTCATGAATCGTGACCGCATCGCCCAATCGGCGCTTCAGTCGAGGATCCCATCGGTTTATGGCGGTCGCCAATATGTTGTCGCTGGAGGACTGATGTCTTATCTCTCTTCGTTCGAGTGGCATTGGCGAACTGCAGCCAACTTTGTCGACAAGATCCTCAAGGGTGCCAAGCCGGCCGAGATTCCGGTGGAGCAGCCGAGCAAGTTTGAAATGACCATCAACCTCCGGACGGCGAAGGCTCTCGGTCTGACGATCCCTCAGAGCTTGCTGCTCCGCGCTGATGAAGTGATTGAATGACGGTGGCGCAACCGGCGCAAGCCGTGCTCTTCGACAGCAGTCAGAGGGCGGGTCATCGGGCGTGATGCGAGAGACCTCGATGCACGGATGCGGAAAAGCTTCTGGCTAGGGCAAATCGCGAGAGCGCCGACGCCCGATTCCCGCTACCTTCGCGCTTTTGCGTTATATCCTGGAGTTCAACCATGAAACGCCGCACCCTCATCCAAGGCACCGCCGCGACGCTGCTCGGCGCGCCCGCCCTCGCCGGCTTCGCTCAGCAGGCCGTCACCCTGAAGTTCCACACCTTCATGGCGCCGCAGTCGAACGTCTGGCTATCGATGCACAAGCCGTGGATGGAGAAGGTCGAGAAGGACTCCGGCGGCCGCATCAAGTTCGAGGCCTATCCGGCGATGCAGCTCGGCGGCACGCCCGTGCAGCTCTACGACCAGGCCCGCGACGGCGTCGTCGACGTGGTCTGGACCCTGCCCGGCAACACGGCCGGCCGCTTCCCGCGCGTCGAGGTGTTCGAGCTGCCGTTCATCATGACGAACGCCGAGGCGACGTCGAAGGCGTATTGGGAATACATCCAGACGATGGCGCCCGACGAGTTCAAGGAAACCCAGGTCATCGCGCTGCAGGTCCACGGCCCGGGCATGTTCCATTCGGCGACCAAGCTGATCAAGTCGCCGGCCGACCTGAAGGGCATGAAGGTGCGCGGACCGACCCGCCAGGTCACGAAGCTGCTCGGCGCGCTCGGCGCGACGCCGGTCGGCATGCCGCTGCCGCAGATCCCCGATGCACTCTCGAAGGGCACGATCGAGGGCTGCGTGATCCCGTGGGAGGTGGTGCCGTCGGTCAAGGTCCATGAGCTGACGAAATTCCACACCGAGTTCCCCGCGTCCGGCCCGGCGCTCTACACGACGACCTTCGTGATGGCGATGAACAAGGCCAAGTACGAAGGCCTCGCGCCCGACCTGAAGAAGGTGATCGACGCCAATTCGGGCATGGCGACCTCGGCCTGGCTCGGCAAGACCCAGCAGGGCAACGATCCGGTCGGCAAGAAGCCGGCGGTCGATCGCGGCAACACGATCTACA
>JBDSAB010000628.1:0-5361 GCA_039922395.1 Caldimonas sp. | reverse complement strand
CGGCTCGACAACTTGAAGGGCCTGTTCCAGCGGGCTCCATTCGCGGCGCTGATGATCGGCGTCGCCATGTTGTCGCTCGCCGGCATTCCGCCGTTCCCTGGCTTCGTCGCCAAGTTCCTGATCTTCAGGAACGTGATGGCCGCGGGCCACACCACGTATGCGGTGCTCGGCCTGGTCGGCAGCTACATCGGCATTTACTTCTACCTGCGCGTCATCCAGTTCATGTTCATGAGCGCGGATCGTGGAATGGTGGAGAACACAAGGCGACGTGGGCTGGCCCTTGGAGCGACCCTCGGGTGCCTCGCTGCCGCGCTGGTGACTGCGGTGTTTCCGGGTTGGGTGATCGCGTGGTTCTGAAGGTCAGCATCGAACGGGCAATCTCTCTCGGATCGTGCTGTCAGAGGGTCGAGAGCACGGCGACGCCGTGGGGCTTGCACCGCGGGCCGGCTCTCCGTTCCGCTTGAATTGCTGACCGCCACCTACCAGTCAGCCACCGGGTCAAATCTAGCTCGGCACAACCCTCACGAGTGGGTCCGTTTCGGTCGGCGCCAACAGCTCATCGGCAGAATGGGCTTTCGCCATTGCGCCCGACGGGCCATCGACGCGCTGTTCAACTGCAGTGCTCCTCCGCGTCTCCGACGCGAAATAGACCGACACGATCGTGATCACCGCCAAGCCGATCATGTAGACCGAGATCGGCCAGGTTTCCGGCTTGTACGCCGCTATCAGCGAAGTGGCGATCAGCGGCGACAGGGCGCCGGCGAAGATCGAGGCGAGGTTATAGCCGAGCGACACCGCGCTATAGCGCACCTTGGTGCCGAACAGTTCAGACAGGAAACTCGCCTGCGGGCCGTACATCGCGGCATGCCCGACCGCCAGACCGAGCACGATCGCAATCCAGGCAAGCTGCGGGTTTCTCGTTTCCAGCAGGATGAACAAGGGGAACGACATCAACGCCGAGAACACCGCGCCGAAAATGTAGACAGGCCTGCGCCCCAGACGATCCGACAGCGCGCCGAACGCCGGGATCGTGAAGCTTTCGATCAGCGCCCCGATCAGGACGCCGTTCAAGATGTCCTGCCGCTTCATGCCCAGCCCCTGCGTGGCGTAGGCCAAGACAAACGTTGCATAGATATAGAAGAACCCGTTCTCGGCGAAGCGCGCGCCCATCGCCAGCAGGATGTTCTTTGGATACATCCGAAGGGCTTCGATGATCGGCATCTTGGTTTCTTGCTTGGCGTCCTTCACCTTCTGGAACTCAGGCGATTCCGACAGCGTGAAGCGGATCCACAATCCGACGACCACCAGGGCGATGCTGAACAAGAAGGGAAGGCGCCATCCCCAGGCAATGAAGGTGGCATCGCTCATCGTCGCCGAGAAGATCGAGAAGACCAGCGTCCCGAGCACCAGACCGAGCGGCGCACCGAGTTGCGGCCAGCTGCCATAGAAGCCGCGCTTGTTTTCCGGCGCATGTTCGACCGCCATCAGCACGGCGCCGCCCCACTCGCCGCCGAGACCGAAGCCCTGGACCAGCCGGCAGGCCACCAGCAGGACCGGCGCCCAGATGCCTGCCGTTTCATAGGTCGGCAGCAGACCGATCATCGCCGTCGCCACGCCCATGATGAGAAGCGTGAGATAGAGCATCGTCTTGCGGCCGATCGTGTCGCCGTAGTGACCGAACACCAAGCCGCCCAGAGGCCGCGCCACAAAACCCAGCGCGTAGGTGCCGAACGCCAGCAGCGTGCCCACCCAGGGATCGAAAGTGGGAAAGAACAGTTTGTTGAAGATCAGCGCCGCGGCGGTTCCGTACAGAAAGAAGTCGTACCACTCGATGGTGGTGCCGATCAGGCTGGCTGTCGCCACCTTGATGTGCGAACTCTGTTTTGCCACTGGCTGGATGCTCATGTTTCCCCCGGTCTCTACCTTCATAAGGCTTCACTCACGCCGCAGGAAGGATGCATTGGCAACAATGAACGCGAATTGATCCATCTCAAGGCCACGGCTGTCCGTGACAGTCATCGCCACTGCCAATTCCGCCGATGGCTCGGTACGAGACTTGAAGGTAGACGCCTCGGAACGGCGGTGGAGTGAGCGGCGAGTCGCGCACGGGAGAAATGCTCATGACTCCGGAAGTTCAGCGCATCAGCGCCGAGTAGGCGTCCGTGTCGTCTGCGTAGCACCCGCAGGCCATAGCCTCGAGGCCTTTGCGGTCGACAACGGTCACGTCGCCGCGGTAATAGGAGATGAGCTTCTTTCGCTGCATGGCGCTGGCGGCGGTCGTGATGCTGACTCGCCGGACGCCCAACATAAAGGCCAAAAACTCCTGCGTCACCCGGAACCGGTCCGTATGAGCGCGGTCCTGGCTCATGAGGAACCACCTCGCCAAGCGCGGACCGATCTCGTGGAAGCGAAGGCAGGCTGCAGAAGTCGCCAGTTGCGCCATCAACACGTACAAATAGCGGTCGAGCGTGGCTCTCAACGAATCGCTCTTCGTCAGCAGGCGGCGCAGATCGGTGGCCTTGATGCGCCACGCCAAGCCGTCGCCCTGCACCACGCCGTGCAGCGGAGCCATTGCAATGCCCAGCGCCAACTGCGCACCGACCATGCCTTCGCTACCCACCATGCCCACCTCGACGCCCGGGCTGCCGTCGATCACTGAGACAAGGGAAACGAAGCTTTCGGTCGGAAAGTAGGCGTACCGCAGGGCTTCGCCACGTTCGCAGACCACTTCAGCGAGCGTGAGATGGACTTCTCCGCACAGAGCCAAGAGCCCAAGACGGTCCCTTTTGGGAAGGCCTTCAATGAGGCGATTGTTCCGAGACTTGCCTGGTTGCTTCGCCATCCGGTGAGCTTGCTCCAAACAACGGTCGGCTGCTGTCTGCCAGCGCACATAGGATCGACGATTCTTCTTCCGGTTATGCGCCACCGCTGTCCAGGTGATCAACGCCTGCGTGTAGGAGATGCAGCGCCGGCGCGCGCTTGAATTCTTTCTTGAGGAACGCTGCCACGAATGCCCACCACTTCCTTTGACGGCCTCTCCGAGCTCGGTCACATCACAGTCGAAGGTTTCCCACTGGTTTCCACTACCGCGCCTGCTCCGGAGCCGCTGCCGTAGGAGCGGAATGCAGTTGGGGTGCCCGCTGCCGGGGCGGAAACGAGGTCACTTGTCCAGAGCGACCGCAATTCGCTGTCGTGGTGTCGTCAGGTGGTTCTGAGCAATCAAAAGGTTTCAGGGGGCAGGCAGAGTCCACAAGGCCGTAAATTTCGGCGTCGCCGGAAGGCCGGTGGTGACCCGCTAACCGTCTGCCTGCTGCGGTTCTGCGCGACTGTCTGCCACCGCAGGCGGCTATTTCGCCACCACGGGCGGCAGCAGCCGGTCGTACTCTGTCTTGACCACGGCGTAGCACTCGCAGCTGCGCTGCTCCAGGCCGGGCCTGTCGAGCACCGTGATGCGACCCCGGGAGTACGTGATCAGGTCCGCCTTCTGCAGCTTGATGGCGCCCTCGGTCACGCCCTCGCGGCGCACGCCGAGCATGTTGGCGATCAGCTCCTGTGTCATGACGAGCTCATTGCCGCGTAGCCGGTCGAGGCTCAGCAGCAGCCAACGGCACAGCTGCTGGTCGAGGGAATGGTGCCGGTTGCAGACCGCCGTCTGGGCCATCTGCGTGATCAGGGCCTGCGTGTAGCGAAGGAGGAGATGCAGGACGGGCGCGCGGTTGAACTCTTCCTTGATCGCCTGCGCCTTTAGTCGGTAGCCATGGCCCGCACTCTGCACGACGGCGCGACTCGGCGTCGACTCGCCGCCCATGAACAGCGAGATGCCGACGATGCCTTCGTTGCCGACCACCGCGATCTCGGCCGACGCGCCGTTCTCCATCACATAGAGCAGCGAGACGATCGAGGTGACCGGGAAATAGACGTGGCTGAGCGTCGATCCCGATTCGTACAGCACCTGGCCGAGCGGCATTTCGACGGGCTCGAGCTGCGGCATCCAGCGCTGCCATTCGGCTGACGGCAGCGCAGCCAGGAGCTGATTGGTCTTCGGGTCGAGATTGGGGCGAGACATGGCGCTCGTTCAAGCGAGCGCCTCTGGTTACGCGACGCTCGGGGAAATACAGAGTATAGGCAAGCGGCGGCGCCCTTTGTGCCCTAGCGCACAGACTGTCGATGGCACGCGCAGGGCCAGAGCGTCCGGATCTCGTTGATCACTATCAACGCGAGCGGCTCGGCGGACATCGAGAAGGTGTCGGACCCTCCGTGATGCGATCGAGCGCGACGCGGTGCCGGCCATTCGTGATCTCACGACCTGCAACCACGGCGTCTCGAGGCAGGGCGACCTTGACGCCGCCCCTATGTGCGTTAGCAGACAGACGAGGTTCGCAGCAGCAGCGCCCAATCGGGCCATGACGACAGTTCAACACGTCGAATACTGGCGCTGGCGATACAGGCGTGTCACGACTGGCGTCATCGGCCGAACGGCGACCCACCTGGCAGCGCAACAAGCTTCCAACGATTGCCTCGCCGAGGCGGTTGAGGGCTGCAAGCGGTTGGGTGAGCCCGACGACGATTCGAGTCCCGCTGATCCCTGCGGTCCTGGCTTGTCCTCGGTCTAGACGATGAGGACCCCACCCAATTCCGGGCGCCGCTATTTGCAGCCCCATGCGTCCGAGCTCTGGCAGCGCCTGCGTGCCGGGCGGGAACTTGCGCGCAAGACCCATGCGGATGTCGCGATCGCGGTTGGCCTGACTCACACGAACGCGGTGGCCTCTTGGGAGGCTACCGATCCATCCGGGCGCGCGCAGCCCCTGATGCAGCAGGTGCTTCGCGTTGCGAGGCTCTGCGGCCTTCCGGCTTACCTGCTGATCGACGATGCCGTTTCCCTCGAGGACATACGTTCCTTCAAAAGGCTTTGAATCGCGGCGCGCGCCCAGGATGGGCGGCCCGTTTAGTACGGTGGCGAACAGTCAGTTTTCTGCAGCCGAACTATGGTTGGTCGCCCACTTTGTGGATCTAGAGCCCCGTCATGCACACTTTCCTGAGAAACAATCGAAGTGAGCTGATCTCGCGCTGCACGCACAAGGTCGCGCAGCGGCCCAAGCGAGGCGCGACGGCCGACCAGCTGGCGAACGGCGTTCCGTTGTTTTTGGACCAGTTGGCGCGAACGCTGGAAGCGGAAGAGGCCGACGAAACGGCCGCAAGCATCCGCATCTCTGGCCCGTCGGGCGGCGACTCGCTGGCCTTGTCGGAGATGGGGGTGAGCGCAACCGCGCACGGGAAGGAACTGCTGAAGCTGGGCTTTACCGTTGACCAGGTTGTCCACGACTACGGCGATCTATGCCAGGCCATCACCGACCTCGCGTC
>JBDSAB010000627.1:0-12557 GCA_039922395.1 Caldimonas sp. | reverse complement strand
GCTGAAGTTCCAGCCGTCGAGCTGGAGTTGCCGAGCGGTCGCGAGTGCCTCATCGGCGGTGCGTGGCTGGCGCTCGAGCTGACCACCGACCACGCCGATCGCGTGCGGATTGCTGCTGCTCTCCGCGCTGACGAGAGCCTGCGCGGTGTGCGGGTGCACCGCCGGAGCACAAGCTGCGGCGAGGGCGAGAAGGGCGGCGGCGTCCATTGGGATCTCAGCACGCGCCGGTGCACGCGACAGGGGTGGGATGAGATGCCGCCCAGAAGGCGTACTCATCCTCGAACTTGCTGCTCCAGGTGCCGAACTGAGCCTTCGCGGCGGCGCTGTAGTCGGTGACCGTGCCGTTGCTTATGCTCCACCACGTGGTCAGCCAGGGCGTGTTGTTGATCGTGACGGTGATCGCGCCGTCGTAGGCGCACCAGGCAGGGAACGAGCCGCTGTCGCTTTCGATGAAGCCGACGTACTGCGGTGGGCAGTTCGCGGGCACACTCGACCACTGGTGGTTGGCGCTGTTGCCGCCGCCGGCCATGTTGCAGGTCGGGAATGGCTTGCCGTGTGCGAGATCGCTCAGGACCTGCTGAACCGGTGGCACACATTGCTGGATGGCGCTCCAGTTCGGCGCCGCGAAGCAGAGCAGGGCGAGGCAACCGTCGACGGCGTGGGCCGGCGTCGAAAGCGCGCTCAACGTCGCCACCGCCAGGGGCGCAAGCAACCCCGTAATCGGACTGTTGATCAGACCGCCGGTGCGCCTCAGCGATTGGGGGTGGGATCGGGATTTCATGCCGCCTCCTGCTTTTGAAATCAATCAGCTGTGTGAGCTGGGAGGTTTCAATTTAGGCGCTGGCAGGCAGGACCTTCGCGACCATTTTTTGCTAAAAATGGTCGTTCGTTTTGATCCGACTCGACCGTCCGCTCGATTGCCGACCTGGGGCCTCAACGAACCGTCCTCATCGCCGGCGCTTGTGCTTGTTGGCTCTCTCTGCAGCGGCCTTGATGCTCTCCAGTTCTTCCGGCGATTGGGGCGTGGGTCGGTAGACGTGGGGAACTGAGCCCCAGGTCGCGAGCAGCGCCTTTGCGGAAGGATCGAACGGTGGCGGCTCAGGCGGTCCTTCGCGCCATGCGACCGGATCGTTGAAGACGACGGCGCATTCGGAGCACCGGAACAGCGCGCCCATCGTCGTCACGCAAGCGAAGCCTGCGGTATGTCTTCGCCTTGCACAGACGACACGAATAGGAACTGCTTGGCATGGTTACTGGGTTTATGTACAGTATCTGCCATGGACCGTACAGCCGACAACCTGATCGACGCGCAGTGGGTCGCGCGCTGCTCTCATCGACTTCGGGAGCGATGGCCACACGCGGACCTGTTGAGCCTCGAGGAGGCTGCACAAGAACTTTGGCACAACCCACGCTGGCGCGCATTGGAGCCGAGCGAAGCTGCCGAGAGATGGCTTCGTCTGGGTGCCCCCCTGGACGTCGGTTGCGCTGTCGCGGTTGCGAAGACGTTACCGCCGTAGCCGTCGCGCGAGGGTTTGCAAGCCGCGAGCGGTGTTACTACGCTCGAGAGATCGCAAGAGGTCGACGGATCCGATGCCCTCTCTGGGCAAACGGCCGACTCACGTGCCGCTGCGACGCTGCCCACCGCTCGTTTCCGCTGTCGCGCGCAGCCTCGACGGAGGCTCCGTCTGCGGTATCACGGGGCGCGATACGACGACACCGGCCGGTGCGTCGGCGTGCCATCACAAGCGTAGGTTCCGCCAGGGGCGATGGTGCGGGCCTTCCCGCTGTGCGAACGTGGCAAGCTGTTGTGGATCTGGATGGGCGCGTCCGATCAGGCAGACCCGGATGCGATCCCGCAACAGGATTTCATGGATGGCGAAGGATGGGTCTCCTCAACCGATGCATGCACCTTAAGGCCAGCTATGTTCGCCTGCACGAGAAGCTCTCGATCTCACTCATTTGAGCTTTCCGTGGACGGACTTGACGCCATCGAATCGCTGTTGAGCAATTGCACCGAGCGCCAGCCCGAGATCTCGTTTCATGCCGATCGCGCGTCGTTGGCGATGCGTCGGTCCCTCAAGCGTCACGCTTGGTGAAGCTCTCGCGGTCGGTCTCAGATACCCAGACGAGGGGTCAGCGCGGAGGAACGAATCAAGCTGAAGTAGGGGAACAGACCACCTGACCAACGTTGGCACATACGGCAGTTGACATGCTCCGTTGCGCGAATCGTGCTCTTGCCAGAGGGATCGTCGCCGCGCCGAAACCTAGTGACCGGTAATTGCACAAGTGGGGCAGCACCTCTGGCGAAAGATGGTCACGCGCAGTCATTGGCGCACGTGACGGCTCCCGTGGTCCTTCTCAGGGGCCTGCGGTAATCGCCGTGATGTTCGGCCTCCGGGGCCAATCCTCTTGACGCCTGAGCACGTGCGCGTATATTGCATTCCACTTCGCACTATTGCATGGCAATAAGTGAATCACATCCTTTTGGATCGACGTGGTGCTGTCGGGCTGCTCACCCTGAACAAGCCCGGCAAGCTCAATGCGTGGGACAAGCCGATGCGCGACGACATCGTCGCGGCGCTGCTGGCATGGGACGCAGACGATTTGATCCGCGCGGTCGTCATAACGGGCGCCGGCGAGCGCGCCTTTTCTGCGGGACAGGATTTCGCGGAAGCCCACGACTTCGATGCCGAGCGGGCAGAAGCGTGGATCCGGGAGTGGGAGAGGTTCTACGGAACCTTGCGGCGGCTCACGAAGCCAATCGTCGTCGCTCTGAACGGCACCGCGGCCGGATCTGCATTCCAGGTGGCGATGCTGTGCGACATCCGTGTGGGACACGATGGCGTGACGATGGGCCAGCCTGAGATCAACGCCGGCATTGCGAGCATCACGGGGCCATGGATCATGAAAGAGATGCTCGGCATGTCGCGCACCGTCGAACTCACGCTCACCGGTCGCATGATGGATGCGGCGGAGTGTGAACGCATCGGCCTCATCCACCATCTGGTGCCACGAGATCAGGTATTGCCGCGCTCGCTGCTGCTCGCCGACGAGCTTGCCGGCAAGGCGCCGCTGGCGATGCGCCTGGACCGCGCGTGGTTCGCGGACATGACGGAAGCGTCGTTCAAGCACACCATCGATGCCGCGATCCGCTCGCACCGCGAAGCCTACGCATCGGGGGAGCCAGCGCGAAAAATGGAAGATTTCATGGCCATCCGCGGCCATGCTCTGGGCAGCTAGCGTGGCTGTGTCGCGTCGTTCCGCCGCTCCGGAAAGGCCGCAGGCTGCCAACGATGCCGTTTCGCCTCTCTTCGTGCAGTCCGTCGAGAAGGCGATGAAGGTGCTCTCGGCCTTTGACGGATCGAAGCGGCAGCTGTCGCTGTCGGAGATCGCGACCCTGACCGACCTGGACAACAGCTCCGCCCAACGCTTCACGCACACGCTCTCTGCGCTCGGCTATCTGGTGAAGGACGCGTCCTCGCGCAAGTACGAGCTGTCAGTGCGCTTGCTGGACTTCACGTACCGCTACCTGGCTTCGAGCGAGCTCGCGCACCGTGCCGCGCCGGTGTTGCAGAAGCTCGCACGCGAGACCGAGGAAGTCTGCAATCTCACGGTGCCAGACGGCACTGACATCGTCTTCGTGCAGCGCATCGTGAGCCGCAACGTCCTGGTGCCGAACGTGATCGTCGGCAGCCGCTTGCCGGCGTACTGCACCGCTCCGGGGCTGGCGATCCTCTCGACCTGGCCAGCGGAGGAGGTGGACGAGGTGCTGGCCAGGAGCGAACTGATCAAGCACACGCCACGCACCGTAACGGACCCGCGCCGCATCAAGGCGCGGCTGGTGCGCATTCGGGCCGCAGGCTATGCCAAGACGCAGGACGAGCTGTTCGCCGACGACATATCTACCGCTACGCCAGTGCTGGACGCCCGCGGGCGGGCCGTCGGCGCATTGAACATCGCGGTCTCGCGAGCCCGCTGGAACGCTGGGCGCGACGCCGACCGTTACGCCGGGCTGTTGCGCGCCGCAGCGAGCGCCATCTCGGCCCCGCAGCTGACACCCGGTTGCGCTTCCTTCGCGCGAGTCGCCACCCGATGACTCCGCCAGCCCTCGCACCCGTCACGCGGGAAAGCCTCCTGCGGATGGACGCCGAGGATCCGCTGGCCACGTTTCGGGATCGGTTCCTCCCGATGCGTGACGGCGCGCTGTACATGGACGGCAACTCGCTCGGTCGGCAGCCTAAGGAGACCGGCGAGGTGGTGACGCAGGTCCTGGCGCACTGGCGCGACGGGATGATCATCGCCTGGCGCGAATGGATTCACTTGCCGCGGCGAGTCGGCGATGCGATCGCGCAGTTCGTCGTCGAGGCCAATGCGGGAGAGGTCATCGTCGGCGATTCGACGTCCGTGAACCTCTACAAGGCCGCCGCCGCCGCGGTGAGCGCGCAGGCCGGGCGGCGCACCCTGCTGACGAGCGACGACAACTTTCCCACCGACATGTACGCGCTGCAGTCTTTGGCGGCGCAGCACTCGCTGCAGCTCAAGGTGCTGCACGCCGATCCCGTCGAAGGGCTGGACATCGACGTGCTGCGGGACGCGCTCGATGCCGACGTGGCCTTGCTCGCTCTGTCCCACGTGGCGTATCGCTCCGGCGCGCTCCTCGACATGACGCGCGTCACGCAACTGGCCCACGACTGCGGCGCCTTGGTTTTGTGGGACGTGAGTCACTCCGCCGGCTCGGTGCGCGTGCCGCTCGAGTCCAGCGGTGCGGATCTGGCCGTGGGCTGCACGTACAAGTACCTCAACGGCGGGCCGGGCGCGCCTTCATTCGTGTACGTCCGGGCCTCGCAGCAGCAGCGCCTGCGCCAGCCGCTCTGGGGCTGGTTCGGACACCGCGATCAGTTCGCCATGTCCGATGCCTTCGAGCCCGCGGAAGGGATCGAGGCATTCCTGGTCGGCATCCCTGCGATCCTGTCCACGGCGGCCGTCGAGCCGGGCGTGCGGTGCATCGCCGAGGCAGGCGTCGAGCGCCTCCAGGCCAAGGGACAGCAGCTCACCAGTCTGATCGTCGGCCTGACCGACGCCTGGCTCGCACCGCACGGGTTCAGCGTTGCCTCCCCGCGCGATGCGGTGCGACGCGGCTCGCACGTGACCCTGAAGCACCCGCGAGCGAAGGACTTCGTGCGCGCCCTGATCCAGCAGAACGTGACTCCGGACTTCCGGCCGCCCGACATGATCCGCTTCGGACCGGCGCCCCTCTATACCGGCTTCGTCGACGTATGGGACGCCATGCGGCGCCTGCGCGACCTCGCCGCCACGATCGGTTAGTCGACTGACAAGGAGAGATGCAAAGTGTCTGACAGCAAATCTGAGGAAAGGGTCCGCCTGAACATCGAGGACGGGATCGCCACCGTCACCCTGGATCGTCCTAACAAGCTGAACGCGCTCTATCCGGAGATGATCCTTCGGCTCGTCGATGTGATCGAGCAGATCCGGCGTGACAACAACGTTCGTGTCATGGTGCTCCGAGGCGAGGGCCGCAGTTTCTGCGCGGGTGACGACCTCGCGCCGGAAGACCGCTTCAAGTACGGGCCGCCCGATTTGCAATCGCGGATGCGGACCGGCTTTCCGCGCGCCGTGATTGACATGCTGACCTTGCGCAAGCCGATCGTGGGCATCGTGCAGGGTCACGCCGTCGGCGCTGGCCTCGATCTCGCGCTGGCCTGCGATTTCCGGATCTGTGATCCGGCGTGCAAGCTGGGCGCGGTGTACGTCACGCGCGGACTAGGTGGCGGGTCCACCTACTTGCTCCCACGCTACGTGGGGCTGGGTCGCGCCACCGAGATGCTTCTGCTAGGCCGATTCATCGAGATGGAGGAAGCGGATCGCCTGGGCCTGGTCACTGAGGTGGTGGATAAAGACAAGATGGAAGGGCGCGCCTATGAGCTGGCACGCAAGCTGGCCAAGGGCCCGACCCAGGCCTATGGCGCGATCAAGAACGCGCGCAACCAGGGGCTGGGGCTTGATCCGGTCAAGGGCTTCGAGGCGCAGATCCTCGCCAACGTGGAGTTGATGTTCCATAAGGATGCGCGCGAGGGCCCACGCGCGTTTAAGGAAGGGCGCGAGCCCGACTTCACCGGAGAGTGGATCGACCTGCAATACGATCCTCTGCGCCCCTATGAGTGAACTCGCCGTCGACGATTCCGAGGCGGAAGAGTATGTCCGCTACGACTGCAGCGACCGGATAGCGACGATTACGCTCAATCGGCCGGGCAAGCTCAACGCGTTCAATGACCAGATGGTCATGCGCATGGCGCGCGTGCTGCACGAGTTCGACATCGACGAGAGCGCCGACGTCGCCGTGTTGCAGGGCGAGGGCCGCGCCTTCTGCAGCGGCGCGGACGTCCACCAGCGTCAGCTCCGCTCTGACGCGGAGCTGAAGAAGCACGGCGGCTCGCAGGGTTGGAACGCCAACGCATCCGAGCTGTTCGTCAGGGCGATCAACTGGAAGCCCGTCATCTCGGCGCCGCACGGCTTCGCCGTGGGGCTGGGCCTCGGGATGGTGCTGGAGAGCGAAATCATCGTGGCCGAGGCGGGCACGCGGTTCCAGGTGACCGAGACCTCGCGCGGACTGGCTTCGTCGCGCTATTGGGCACTCCTGAGGTTCCGCGGTGCAGGTTCGTTCGCCACGGACGTGGCGCTCACCGGGCGCTTCTTCACTGCTGAAGAGGCGCTCGCGGCCGGCGTTGTGGATCGCGTCGCCCCGAAGGGTGAGCAGCTGAGCCAGGCGTACGAGCTGGCGCGGCAGATGGCGGCTAACCCCCCCTTGAGCGTACGCGCCACGGTACGCACGCGCCGCTGGTACATGGACCAGGCCGAGCGCGAGGCGTACCTGCAGACCACGCCGCTGAAGCTGCACATGACCGAAGATTTCAAGGAAAGCGCCCGGGCTTTCGCCGAGAAGCGCAAGGCCGGCCCGTTCAAGGGCCGTTAGAAAGCGCAGACCATGAAGCTGCTCGAATACGAAGGAAAAGCGCTGCTAGCGCGGCATGGCGTGGCCATCGCGTCCGGCGCCCTGTGGCCGCAGGTGCCGGCGTCCGACACGGGATGGATGATCAAGGCGCAGGTGCTGGCGGGCGGCCGGGGCAAGCGCGGCGGCATTCTCGCCGCGCAGACACGCGAGGAATTGGACCGGCTGGCCACGAAGATGCACGGCTCGACGCTCGGCAACGAGCCCGTCCATGCCGTCTACGTTGAGCAGAAGCTGCGGGTCGCCAAGGAGTACTACCTCGCCGCCCTGGTGGATCGCGACCGCGGCAGGGTCTCGGTCATCGCAAGCGCTGCAGGCGGAGTGGACATCGAGCAGGTGCCGAGGTCTCAGATTGCCAGGGTCGAGGTCGATCCTCTGATTGGACTTGCCGGGTTCCAGGTGCAGCACCTGCGCCGCTCGCTCGGCCTGCGCGCCGAGGCGGGCACGCAGTTCGAGGCCCTGGTACGCCAGACCGTCGACACCCTGATCGAAGAGGATGCGGAGCTGGTGGAGATCAATCCGCTGATCCTCACCGTCGAGGGCCACTGGGTTGCCGCCGACGCCAAAGTGGTACTCGACGACGATGCCGTGTTCCGGCACCCCGAGCGTGCCGGCCCGGTCGCCTGGTCGACCGACAGCAAATTCATGCAGCGTTGCCGCGAGCTCGGCGTGATCGGCGTGGATAGCCGCGTCTGCGTGCCCGCGCCCGTGCGCCCTACGGTAGCGCTGCTGGGCAATGGTGCGGGCCTGACGATGGCCACCTACGACCAGATCGCGCTTTCGGGCGTGGGCGTCGCCGGTGCGATCGAGCTGCACGGCGCGCTCGCGCGCGGAGTGGCCCACACCGCCGAGGTCATCGCCACTCTGTTTCTGCTGGAGGCCGACGTGATATTCATCAACGCCTTCTATCAGCTGCGCTCGACCGACGCGCTCGCGCAGGCGCTGCTCCTGGCGCTTGCAGCTCCGCGAGCTCCATCGCGGGAGCGCGTGGTGGTTCGCATGCGCGGCGTAAACCAGGAGAGGTCGAAGAAGCTGCTGGAGGATGGCGGATGCTTCTACACGCCGTCCCTGAGCGACGCCAGCGCGCGCGTGCTGGCGCTCGTCGGCGCCCTCTCCAGGGATGCCGTGAAATGACCATCCTCGTCGGCTCCGATTCGCGCATCCTGGTGCAAGGCATCACCGGCACGACCGGCCGCCTCTTCGCCGAGAAGATGGTGGCGCACGGCACGCCCCTGGTCGGCGGAGTGACGCCGGGAAAAGGCGGCGAGGTGCTGGCCGGCGTACCCGTGTTCAACTCGATGCGCGAAGCCGTCGCCGCCACAGGGGCGGACGCCGTTCTCAGCTGCATCGCGCCACAGTTCGTGATGGACGGCATCTTTGAAGTGGTGGACGCCGGCATTCCGCTGGTTTGCCTCTACATCGAGAACATCCCGGTTCACGACGCCATCCGGATGTGCGCATATGCCAAGGCGCGCGGCACTCGCATGCTCGGTCCCAACTCGGCAGGCGTGGTGAGCCCGGGCCGCGCCAACATGTCGGACCTCAACGACAACAACATGCGGCCCGGGCGCATCGGCATCGTCTCCAAGAGCGGCACGCTCACCTACGAGGTGATCGACGAGCTGCATCGTCACGGCCACGGCGAGTCGACGGTGGTCTGCCTGGGCGGCGACCGCGTGATCGGTACCGACTACGCCGACGTGCTGGCCCTCTTCGAGAACGACCCTGACACCGATCTCGTGGTCGTGATCGGAGAGCCGGGCGGCGGGCTGGAGTACGCCGCGGTCGCGCGGGCTGCCACCATGCGCACGCCGGTGCTGGCTTACATCACGGGTCAAGGCAGCCCGCCGGACGCACGCATGGGCCACGCCGGCGCGGTCGTGGGCGACGACGAACGGAGCCGTCCGCAAAACAAGATGCAGGCGTTCTCGTCCGCCGGCATCGCCGTCGCGCGCCTGGTCACGGACGTGGGCGCGCTCGTCACCCGGACCTTGGAGCGCGTCCCGCGCACGTCGAGCTAGTGCCACCCAGGAGAAGCCATCATGACGAACCAGTCCCAGTCCCCAGACCGCGCGTCGCGCAGGAGTGTCCTCAAGCTGGGGGCGGCGTTTGGCGCAAGCGCGCTGCTTCCGGTCGGCGCGGCGCGTGCGGCGAGCGATCCGGCCGTCGTCGAGGCGGCGAAGAAGGAAGGCACCCTTAGCTTGTACACCTCGGCGTCGACCGGCCCGTCGAATGCCATTGCCGAGGCCTTCAAGAAGAAGTACGGCATCAATGTGTTGGTGTATCGCGCCGGGTCGGCCGACGTGGCGACGCGGGTGCAGTCGGAAGAGTCGGCCGGACGCACGCAGGCGGACGCGCTGATCATCGAGGAGCCGGGTCTGGGGCTGCTCGTGCCTTACCTGGCCGCCTATGACTCGCCCGAGCGCGGCGCGATCGCGGCCGTCTACAAGCAGCCGCAGTCGACGCTGATTCGCATGTACATGGCGCAGATCGGCTGGAACACGAACGCCGTTAAAGCGGGCGCGCCCACCGACTGGAAGGACCTGCTCGATCCCAAGTGGAAAGGGCGCTTCGGCTCGCTCGATCCGCATGTCACCGCGACCACGCTGGCCTGGCAGGTTCTGGTCGAGAAGCTGTACGGGCCCACGTTTCTCCAGCAGTTCGGCGCGAACAAGCCCAAGCTCTATGCCAGCACGAACGCCATGTCGCAGGCCATCGTGTCCGGCGAGATCGATCTCGGCCTCACCAATTCGTTCGGCGTGATCCAGATGGCCGAAACCGGAGCTCCCATGGGCGGCGTCATCCCGAAGAACACGGTGCTTTTCGGTGGCAACGTGGCGGTATTCGCCAAAGCGCCCCATCCGAACGCGGCGCGCCTGTTCGTCGATTTCGCGTGCTCGGCGGAGGGCCAGAGCATCATCAACGTGGCCGGCGCCACCATTCCGACGCACCCGCAGGCCAGTGCACCCAAGGCAGGCTCGCTGGCCGAGTTGAGCAAGGTGCACGCGTTCAGCCAGCCCGACTATCGCCAGATCGTCGCCGACACGCCGAAGCTGCTTGCCGAGTGGGACAAGCACGTCAAGTGACGCCAGCCGGGGCCGTCGTGGCGCCTGGCTTCCCCCTCGTGACGCGTTCGATCGCGTGGGAGCGGGTCGTCCTCTCGGTCGTCGCGGGCATCGCCGTCCTGATGGTCTGCTACCCGGTCGTGGTCGTCGCGGTGCGTGCGTTCTCGAAGGGCGAGATCGGCAGCGCCCTGACGCTCGAATGGCTCGTCGCCGTCTTCGAATCGAGCCGCAGCCACGAAGCGCTGGTCAACACCGTCATCTATACGGCGGGGTCGAGCTGCCTGGCCATGCTCCTCGGCGTCGGCTTGGCTTTTCTCTCGACCCGGACCGACATGCCTGGCGGTCGCTTTATCGGCATCCTGACGATGCTGCCGATGCTGGTGCCGCCGTTCATCCTGGTGGTGGGCTGGGTGGCGTTGGCCGACCCGAACGCCGGCTTCATCAACATCTTTGCAACGGCGATCAACGGCTCGCGCACAAGTTGGGTCAACATCAGCACGATGCCAGGGCTGATCTGGATGACGGGGCTCTTCCTCACGCCCTATGTCTACCTGCTCGTTGCTGCCGGCTTCAAGAACAGCGACGCCTCCATGGAAGAGGCAGCGCGCGTCTCCGGCGCCGGGCGGCTCCGTCTCCTTCACAGCGTGATCTTGCCGCTGCAACGGCCGGCGCTCCTCGCGGCGCTACTGCTCGTCATCATCATGGCCGCGGGCGACTTCATCATCCCGGCTACGGTCGGATTGAAGGCGCGCATCTACATGCTGCCCAGCCTGATCTGGCAGAACCACAGCTCATTGCCGGGCCGGCCCGGCCTTGCTGCGGCGCAGTCACTGCTGCTGGTGGCGCTCGGCCTCCTCTGCATCTACTTCCAGCGCCGCGCCTTGGCGCGCGGCGGCCGCTACACGATCGTCGGCGGAAAGGGCGCGCGCCCTATGCTGTTTCCGCTGGGCGCGCTGCGCTATCCGCTGGGGGTGCTCGCATTGCTGTTCGCGTTGAGTTCGTCAGTCATCCCGCTGCTGGCCGTCACCTCGATCGCCTTCATGCGCTACTGGTCGCCCTACGCTCTGAAGCCGGAGAACCTGACGCTTCGCAACTTCAAGTACGTGTTGTTCGAGTATCCGCAGGTGTGGCTGTCGGCGCAGAACAGCATGCTGCTGGCGCTCGCGGGCGCGACCTGTTGCGTCGTTCTGGCGATCGCGCTGGCGTGGTACGTGATCCGCATGCGCGGGCGCTTCGCGGGGTTGGTCGAATACGCGATGGTGCTGCCCCTGGGCATTCCCGGCATCGCCCTCGGCGTCGGCATTCTGAGCCTGTGGATTCTCGTTCCGGGCGGCATCTATGGCACGCTGTGGATCCTCCTGCTGGCCTATGTCACGGCCCACATCCCGGTGGCGATGCAGTTCGTCGGCAGCGCCCTGCACCGCATCCACACCGACCTGGAGGACGCGTCGCGCGTCGCGGGCCAGGCCTGGAGCGGCACGATCCGCCGTGTGGACATCCCCCTGATGCGGCCGGCGCTGATCGGCAGCTGGCTGCTGATGTACGTCGTGATCTTGCGGGAGATCTCGTTGGTAATCCTGCTCTACAACCCATCCACGGTCGTGCTTTCAGTCGGCCTGATGGACGTATGGTCCAGCGGCTTCTATCCGGAACTGGCGGTGTATTCGCTGTTGCTGCTGGTGCTGGGGCTGATACCGGTCGCCCTGTTCTGGAAGTTCGCTCGATTCAGTTCGGAGCAGACGAAGTGAATGCAGTCCTCGAAGGCAAGTCCGCCGCCCCGTCGGGAGGTACGGCCCCGCCGTTCAGCGGCGAGTCCGGCAGCGTGTCGGTGCGCGGCCTGCGCATGTCGTATGGCACGCAACCCGTGGTCGCACTCGACGACTTCAGTCTGGATTTTCCGGCTGGGCACTGCACTGTGCTGCTCGGTCCGAGCGGTTGCGGCAAGACCACGGTGCTGCGCTCGATCGCCGGTTTGATTACTCCGGACGCAGGCCGCATCGTCATTGACAACGCGGTCGTCTTCGACTCCGCCGCGCGCACCGACGTGCCGCCAGAGAGACGGCGGCTCGGCATGGTGTTCCAGAGCTACGCGCTCTGGCCGCACCTTTCCGTGGCCGAAAACATCAGTTATCCGCTGATCTCCGCAGGCGTGTCGAAGGCCGAGGCAGCGCAGAGAACGAACGCGATGCTCGAGTGGATCGGGCTCGGCGGCATGGGGGGGCGCTTCGTGCACGAGCTTTCGGGCGGCCAACAGCAGAGGGTGTCGCTCGGGCGCGCCATGGTGGCCAAGCCGCGCGCGATCCTGTTCGACGAGCCGCTCTCCAACCTGGACGCGCGCCTGCGCGAACGCATGCGCCTCGAGCTGCTTGCCCTGCGCCAGCAAGCTCCTTTCACCTCGGTCTACGTAACTCACGACCAGCTGGAAGCGATCACGCTCGCCGATCGGGTCGTCGTTATGCGCGCGG
>JBDSAB010000626.1:0-3339 GCA_039922395.1 Caldimonas sp. | reverse complement strand
GGACGAAGTCGCCGCCGACGAACAGGATCCGGAGCCGACCGTCGGTCGATTTTGGCGCCGGCGGGCGAGGCTTCCAGATCTCGAGGTCGATGCCGACGTGGATTGGATGAACCCGGTCCACCGGGGCACTGCAGTGCTGGACCAGCACTTTGGCAACCCAGCTCGAGAACGGAATGAACTCGTCGGTTTGGCGGACCCGCCAGTGGTCGATCGCAAGCCGGAGCTTCTGGCGCCAGACCGGCTTGGACAGCTCCTGCGGATAGAGCGGATAGGTCGACCGGTCGATGATGGGTGCCTCGTCATTGCTGCTGATGTGGAGCGGCCGCCTCGCCACGTAGCTCCGCAGGCAGGCCAGCACATCGGCTTCGAACAGATGCACCATCACCGCATCAAACCGCTCGAGCGTTCCGAGCACCGGCCAGGCCTGCTGAAGAACGCGCACGCGCATGAAGAGCGGTTCGGGTAGGAAGCGCAGCCGGCTAGGGTGATCTGGCGGCGTGTAATGGCTCACCGGCGCCCAAAAGCTCTCAACCTCGGGGTCACGTTCAGCGTACTTGCGCAGGTTTTGATAGCGCGTCAGGTTACCGAGCGTCGTGTTCAGCACGAAGCCAAATCGGTAGCGTCGGTCGCGTGGCCCGTCGATTCGTTGTCCCTCGGCAGTCATTCAGTCGGCGTGGAGTCCGTTCTGGGGTAGATGGTAGGTTGTCGTGATGAGGGTTCCCACCCCGAACCCAGCGTATGCCGCCGCTCAGGTTCCCCTCACACCGGTCAGCGCAGGGACCGCCGCTCGGGCGGCACGGACTCCATCACCCAGGACCAAGGCAAAATTCGGGCCTGCAATGGCTTGCCGGCCGCCGCCGCGACCCTCTCGACCAGGCCGGCGGTGAAATTGTCGATCGAATGGAACGCCAGCAGCCGCGCGATAGCGGCGCCTTCTCGATAGTCTGCGCTGGCGTCGAGCCCCGCGCAAAGCGCCGATGCGAATCCAGTTGTATCCGCCGGGTCGACGGTCTGCCCGACTTCAAATCGCCGGACAACGGCGCGGGCCCAGCCGTGGTTGTTGGCCACCACCGGAACGCCGGCCGCCAAGCTCTTCAGCATCAGCGACGACAGGCCGGCGAAGTGGTGATACAGCGACACGTGAAGATCGAGCGCACAGAACGCCGCTTGCAACTCGCCCGCGGTGAGAAAGCGGTCCATCACGACAATGCGGCCAGCGAGCACAAGATCCTGGTAGTCGTCTTGCAAGAGCTGCGCATAGCCTTCGGCAAGCCGGCCGGCCAGAAGGAGCCGGTCATCAGCGGCAAGCGCGGAAGCTCGGAAGGCGGCCAGCGTCGCCGGCACTGCCTTGCGAGCGTCCAGGTCGCCAATCATGCCGATGTAGCGTCCGTTCGGATCCAGGCCGAGCGCCTGCCGGGCCGCAACGCGGCCGATTCGCGGCGGCTGGGGCACCGGATCGCCGGCCGCACGGGCCATCGCCACCCACGGTAGTCGGCGCTCGACCGCGTCCTCATACTGGAGGAAATTGACGAAGTTCAGGCAATCGAAGACGCCGGTCTTCAGCAGCTGCCCCTGCAGCGCGCTCAGGAGCCGCTCCTTCGCGTTGTCACGCGCGGTATAGCCTTTGTAATGAAGGACCGCCTCGAGATGGAGCCGGCGAACGCCCCTGCCCTTGCCGGCGAGCCCGTGCAAGGGCAGGGCTAGGACCTGCTCATCAGCCGACGGCAGGAAGACGCTGTCGGGACGGTTCCGATCGATGGCGTCGACCACGTTGCGCCCGAGCTGCGCTCGAAAGCGGACCCGCGTCCGGGCGTCCGGAATCCGGACCTCGCGGTCGAAGCGCACATTCGGCAGCGCTTCGAGATGGCCCAGTTGTTCGGTGAACCGAGTCGACTGCGCTGCCAACCCGGTGACCGCGACGACGACCTGATCGCAAACCTGTGCCAGCCGCGGGACCAGACATTCCAGGTAATTAAAGTAGTGCCCGCCTTGCCACTGCTCGAAGACGAGCGCTCTCATGATCCGTGCATGGCGGGCCAGAACAATTCACGCGACAAAGGCGTCGGAGCCGGAGGAAAGAGGTTGGAACGAGATGCCATGCGGACTCACGGAGGCAACCGATTTGGCGCCTGATTTACAGGTTTAGCCCCGGCGCTCGCCGATGGGGAAGGCAGCCGGAAGGTTAGTTGATCTTCGAACGTGCTTGGACCGACGGCTGACCATGAAGACAAACGGCCAGCATATGAACGCCTTCATCTGAGTCGAGTCGATTTACGCCGGCTCGCGCCAACACATCAACTTTGGGCGAGCCTTGTCAAGCTAGCGTCGCGACTTCACTTGAAATGAGGGTGTCGTATCGGGTGGCAAGAGCCTGACCGCCCTCAGCACTGGCTTGATCACGTCCTTGATCGGCTGGGGAAGCACACGCTTCGCGATGTGAAAGAGCGGGCCTTGAGGGGTCTGCGACGGGTCGATATTTCGGTTCGGCCCCTCGGGGACCTGCGCCTGATCTGCGCGCTGAGTAGTTTCCGACGAAAAGATGTCCACCTTCTTTCCCTTGACTGCCAGATAGGTCTTCCGATCGCCCATGCCTCCCGGCATCGACGGGAGAAGTACTTCCGTGAGGGTCGAGAACCCTGCGCTGCTCAGCATGTTCATCAGGGAGGGCTCGGTGAACCAAAAGCTCGACTCGTTGTCCAGGGACGCCCAGAGCTTCTTCCTTCTGTCCTCTTCCGTTTCAGAAGGATCGTGTTCGCCGTACACGTGGCCGTGTCGCGTGACGCCACGGACGTCGACGGAACGCTGGCTCGACAGCGCGATGAAGGTGTCGAGGATCACAACGTCCGAGCAAGTTTCGTGCATCGCCTCCAGCAAGCGATACGCATCCTCAGTAGGGAGGTGATAGAACAAGCCCGAGCAGATGACGATGTCGAAGACACCGTACTTTTCATGCGTCAGGTTGCGAACATCGTCCTGCACAAAAGAGGCACGATCGAGCCCGAGAGCATTCTTGACGAAGTCGCACTTGGCGACACTCGCCTCGCGCCCTTCGATCCCGACGACCTGAGCGCCATGCAGCGCAAATTCGATGGCGTAGTGACCCTCGAGACACGCCAGATCCAGGACTCGGCATTGCGACAGAGGCTTGCCGACCACGTCGGCGGCGGTTTGCACGATCCGCCGCAACCGATGGTCGGGGCTTGGCTCCCTTGTATAGGAGCCGTCCGGCAGCCTGATGGCCATGGCTGTCCACGGCCCATGTTGCTGGACAACTCGCTCGAATTCGCTGATGACCATCAGTTTGTAAATCCTGTGTTCGAGCATCCGTTTGCGATGCAG
>JBDSAB010000625.1:0-3016 GCA_039922395.1 Caldimonas sp. | reverse complement strand
GGACGAAGTCGCCGCCGACGAACAGGATCCGGAGCCGACCGTCGGTCGATTTTGGCGCCGGCGGGCGAGGCTTCCAGATCTCGAGGTCGATGCCGACGTGGATTGGATGAACCCGGTCCACCGGGGCGCTGCAATGCTGGACGAGCACATTCGAGACCCAGCGCGAGAACGGAATGAACTCGTCAGTGTGACGCACGCGCCAGTGGTCGATCGCAAGCCGGAGCTTCTGGCGCCACACCGGCTTGGACAGTTCGTGCGGATAGAGCGGATAGGTCGACCGGTCGATGATGGGCGCTTCGTCGTTGCTGCTGATGTGCAGCGGCCGCTTGGCCACGTAGTTGCGCAGGCTGCACAGCACATCGGCCTCGAACAGATGCACCATCACCGCATCGAGTTGATCGAGTGCCCCGAGCACCGGCCACGCCTGCTGCAGCACCCGCACCCGCATGAAGAGCGGCTCGGGCAAAAAGCGCAGCCGGCTCGGGTGATCGGGCGGCGTGTAGTGACTGACCGGCGCCCAGGAGGACTCGACTTCGGGGTCGCGTTCGGCGTACTTGCGCAGATTCTGATAGCGCGTCAGATTGCCCAGCGTCGTGTTCAGCACAAAGCCGAACCGGTAGCGCCGGTCGCGCCACCCGTCCTTTCGTTGTCCCGCAGCAGTCATTCGGTCGGCATCGATGTCGATTCTCGGGTCGATGGTAGGGGCGTCGCGAACGACGCGGTGTCCCCCGGCGGGTCAGCGCAAGGTGCGCCGCTCAGGCGGCAGGGACTCCATGACCCAGGACCAAGGCAAAATTGGGGCCTGCAATGGCTTGCCGGCCGCCGCCGCCACCCGTTCGACAAGGCCCGCGGTGAAGTTGTCGACCGAGTGGAACGCCAGCAGCCGTGCCGTGGCGGCGCCTTCCCGGTAGTCTGCGCTAGCGTCCAGGGCCGCGGAAAGGGCCGATGCGAATCCAGTTGTATCTGCCGGATCGACGGTCCGCCCGACGTCGAATCGCCTGACGACGGCGCGGGCCCAGCCATGGTCGTTGGCCATCACCGGCACGCCGGCGGCCAGGCTCTTCAGCATCAGCGACGACAGACCGGCGAAGTGGTGGTACACCGACAAGTGCAGGTCGAGTGCGCAGAACGCGGCCTGCAGCTCGCCGGCACTGAGAAAGCGGTCCATCACGACGACGCGACCGGCGCGCACCAGATCCTGGTAGTCGTCGCGCAGGAGCTGCGCATACCCGTCCGCAAGCCGGCCCGCCAGGAGCAGCCGGTCGTCGTTGGCCAGCGTCGAGGCGCGAAAGGCAGCGAGCGTCGCCGGCACGGCCTTGCGGTCGTCGAGGTCACCGATCATGCCGAGGTAGCGTCCGCCCGGATCGAGGCCGAGCGCCTGTCGGGCCGCCAGGCGCCCGATCCGCGGCGGCTGCGGCACCGGATCGCCGGCCGCACGCGCCATCGCCGCCCACGGCAAACGACGGTCGACCGCGTCTTCGTACTGAAGGAAGTTGACGAAGTTCAGGCAGTCGAAGACGCCCGTCTTCAGCAACTTTCCCTGCAGCGCGCTGAGGAGCCGCTCGGCCACGCCGTCATGTGCGGTGTACCCCTTGTAGTGCAGGACCGCCTCCAGATGGAGCCGACGAACGCGTCCGCCCTGGCCGGCGAGCGCATGCAAGGGCAGCGCGAGGACCTGCTCGTCCGCGGATGGCAGGAAGACGCAGTCGGGCTGGTGCCGGTCGATCGCATCGACCACATTGCGGCCGAGCTGGACCCGGAATTTGACCCGCATCCGAGCATTCGGCACACGGACCTCGCGATCGAACCGCACGTTCGGCAGCGCTTCGATGGGGCCGAGCTGTTCGGCGAACCGGGGCGACGCTGCCGCCAGCCCGGTGACCGCGACGACGACCTCGTCGCAAACCGAGGCGAGCCGCGGGACCAGACATTCCAGGTAGTTGAAGTAATGTCCGCCTTGCCATTGCTCGAAGACGAGCGCCCTCATGCTCGATGGAGGGCGCGCGGAGCGGACTCAGGCAGCGAAGCCGTCGGCGCGTGAAAAGCAAGCGGGGATCGAAGTGCCATGCGGAGCGCACCGAGGTCACCGATCCGGCGCCCTGGGTGACGAAAGGCTTCGTCCCCGCACTCGCCGACGGCGAGGCAGCGAAGCCCAGCCGCAAGGTTAGTTGATCTTTGCAGCGATCCGCCGGTCGTGGCTCACTCGGACAGGGGCCGACCCTCGGATCAAGAGCGGGTCTCGCCGTCCCGATACCGGACGGCGCCTCCGCCGGGATCAGTTGCCCTGGAACTCCAGCGTCGTGCGGCCGTCGCCCATGTTCGCCGCGCCGCAGTTGCGCCGCTCGCGCATGCACTTGATGCCCCACAGTTCGCTGATCGTCGGATCCCAGCCGTTCATCCAGTCGCCGTGCATCGAATGGCCGGCCGGAATCGACGGGTCGTAGCTGTCGGAAGACAGACGCCACTTGCTGATGTTGCCGTCGGCCGGCAGCACGTATTCGACTGCGAACGTGATCGCCGGCAGCACGACCGGGTGGGTCGCGGGGCAGCGGTATTGCCGATAGGGGTCGCCCGTCCAGAACGCAACCGGGTACGCCATGTGGCTCTTGTGATCTGGGCTGTCGAGGTTCACACCGTCCCAGCACTGCGGAAAGATGACCGAAACGTTGAGATCGTCCCCGACGGCGCAACTCGGAATCGCCGATTGGTGCCCACCGCCGCTGACGCACTCGACGCCGACATTCGGAGAGGTGATCGGCGTGGTACTGGCGCTGTTGCCGGCGATCATGCGCAAGCCTTTCGGAAAGGCTTGGACACTGCCGGCGCGCACGCCCAGATACCCGAGCTTGTAGTAAAAGATGCTGGACGACGGCACCAGCGGCTGACCGGTCCTCATGTCGATGAGGGTGGGCATCCAGTAGGCGGTCCGGTTCAGCGTGCCACCAGAGCAGGTCGTGTTGCCGCTTGCGAGCAAGCTGTCGCCGGTGCTGGAGGCATTCGCTTGGGCATTCCCGAG
>JBDSAB010000624.1:0-2516 GCA_039922395.1 Caldimonas sp. | reverse complement strand
AGAAGTACGCGACGGTCGGCTCGGACCACCACGTCGTCGAATTCATCACCGACTACCTGCGGATGATGGTCTCGGGCAACCTGAACGCGCACGAGATCGAGAGCCTGATGGACAGCGAGATCGAGACCCATCACAACGAAGCCCACGGGCCGGTCGCGGCGATCGCGCGGCTCGCCGGCGCGTTGCCGGCGTTCGGCATCGTGGCCGCCGTGCTCGGCGTCGTCAACACAATGGGCTCGGTCGGCCAGCCGCCGGCGATCCTCGGCGCAATGATCGGCTCGGCGCTGGTCGGCACCTTCCTCGGCATCCTGCTGGCTTACGGCGTCGTCGAGCCGCTCGGCGGCCTGCTCGAGCAGAAGGTCGACGAGGGCTCGAAGGAGCTGCAGTGCATCAAGACCACACTGCTCGCCAGCATGCAAGGCTACGCCCCGCAGGTGGCCGTCGAGTTCGGGCGCAAGGTGCTGTACTCGGCGGACCGGCCGACCTTCTCGGAGCTCGAGACGCACGTCAAGGGCAGCGGAAAGTAAGCAATGGCCGGCGACTCGAAGAAGCTCCAGCCGATCATCATCAAGCGGATCCGCAAGGGCGGACACGGCAAGCACGGCGGCGCGTGGAAGATCGCCTACGCCGACTTCGTCACCGCGATGATGGCGTTCTTCCTGCTGATGTGGCTGCTCGGCTCGACCACCGAAGGCGACCGCAAGGGCATCGCCGATTTCTTCAATTCGCCGTTGAAGGTCTCGTTCGTCGGCGGCAGCGGCTCGGGTGATTCGTCGCATGTCGTGCGTGGTGGCGGCGTCGACCTGACGCGCGCGGTCGGCCAGGTCAAGCAGGGCGACGTGGCGGCACCGCGCAAGACGGTCAACCTGCAGGCGCTGCAGTCCGAGCAGAAGCGCGCCGAACGCGCCCGTCTCGAGCAGTTGAAGGCCAAAGTCGAAGAGGCGCTCGCGACGAGCCAGAAGCTCTCGTCGATGCGCTCGCAGATCCGCCTCGACATGACGCCGGACGGGCTGCGCATCCAGATCCTCGATGCGCAGAATCGGCCGATGTTCGACAGCGGCAGCGCGGTCGTGAAACCGTACATGCGCGAGCTCCTGCAGCATCTCGGCGAAAAGCTGGCCGACGTGCCGAACCGCATCAAGCTCGAAGGGCACACCGACGCCCAGCCGTTCGTGAGCGGCGACCGCGGCTACAGCAACTGGGAACTGTCGAGCGATCGCGGCAATGCGTCGCGACGCGAGCTCGTCGCCGGCGGCCTGCCGGAGGACCGCATGCTGCTCGTGCAGGGCCTCGCCTCCAGCCTGCTTTTCGACGCCAACGATCCGCTCAGTCCGGCGAACCGGCGCATCAGCATCATCGTGATGAACCGCGAAGCCGAAGACCGCCTGCTGCGCACGCCACCGGAACCGGCAGAGCCCGACGCCCCCGCCGCGGTCGAAGCGCCGGCGCGGCCGTCGATCGTGCCGCCATCGCCGATCGTGACGCCGCGCTGACGCTCGAACGCCGATGAAAGCCGTCGCGCCGGAGCCCCGCTTCCTGATCGTCGACGACTTCCCGACCATGCGTCGGGTGATGCGCGCGCTGCTCAAGGAGATCGGCTTCGAGCGGGCCGAGGCCGCCGCCAATGGCGCGGTCGCGCTGCAGATGCTGCGCGCCTCGAAGTTCGACTTCGTCATCAGCGACATCCCGATGCCCGACATGGACGGCTTCGAGCTCGTCAGCGCGATGCGCGCGGACGCCAGCCTGAAGGACGTGCCGGTGCTGATGGTCGCGGCCGAGGCGCGCGAAGCCGAAGTCGCGCGCTGCCGCGAGAGTGCCGATGCGAGCTACATCGTCAAGCCGTTCACGCGCGCCGTCCTCGAGGCCAAGCTGCGGCAAACGGTACCGCACTTCTTTTCGTCGCAGGACTGAGAGACGCCGCGACCCCTGGGGTGCGCGGACGTGCAAAACGGCGACCGGCGCGCGCTGCGCCGCTCGAAGCGCTCACTTCGGCAGCAGCACCTTGTCGATGACGTGGATCACGCCGTTCGATTGCAGCACGTCGGCGATCGTGACGTTTGCACTGCCGCCGCTCTCGTCGGTGATCGCGATGCCGTTGCCGCTGGCCATCGCGGTCAGCGACCCGCCAGAGGCCGTCTTCAGCATCGCCTTGCCGCCGCCGGCGGTGATCTGCTGCTTCAGCGTCGCCGCATCGAGCTTGCCCGGCACGACGTGGTAGGTCAGAACCTTCGTCAGCGCCGGCTTGCTCTCCGGCTTGAGCAGCGTGTCGACGGTGCCTGCGGGCAGCGCCGAGAACGCCGCGTTCGTCGGCGCGAAGACGGTGAACGGACCGGGACTCTTCAGCGTGTCGACCAGGCCGGCGGCCTTGACCGCGGCGACCAGGGTCGTATGGTCCTTCGAGTTGACGGCGTTGTCGACGATGTCCTTGGTCGCGTACATCGGCGCGCCGCCGACGGTGACCTGGGCGGTCGACGCCGTGGTGGCGCCGGCGAGGAGGAGGGCGAGCGCGATCGGAG
>JBDSAB010000623.1:0-3988 GCA_039922395.1 Caldimonas sp. | reverse complement strand
TCCTGCTGCGGCCGGATCTCCGACTGCAGCTCGATGTCGAACAGCTCGTCACCGCGAATACCGAGCGACTGCCACGAGTCGGTACCCTTGAACTGCAGCGGCAGCACGCCCATGCCGACCAGATTGCTGCGGTGGATGCGCTCGAAGCTGCGCACGATGACGGCCTTCACGCCGAGCAGCTGGGTTCCCTTGGCCGCCCAGTCGCGGCTCGAGCCGGTGCCGTATTCCTCGCCGCCGAAGATCACGGTGGGCGTGCCCTGCGCCACGTACTTCATCGCGGCGTCGTAGATGAACATCTTCTCGCCCGACGACTGGAACAGCGTGACGCCGCCTTCCTCGCGCGAGCCGTCCGGGCCCGGCGGGATCATCAGGTTCTTGATGCGCACGTTGGCGAAGGTGCCGCGCATCATCACCTCGTGATGGCCGCGGCGCGAGCCGTAGGAATTGAAATCGGCCTTCGAGACGCCGTGTTCCTTCAGCCACGCACCGGCCGGTGACGCTTCCTTGATCGAGCCGGCGGGCGAGATGTGGTCGGTGGTGATCGAGTCGCCGAAGAGGGCCATCGCACGGGCCTGCCGGACGCCGGTGCCGGCGCTGCCCGGTGTCATCGTGAAGCCGTCGAAGAACGGCGGCCGCGCGATGTAGGTCGACTTCGGCCAGTTGTAGACCTGGCCGGTCACGCCCTGGATCTTTTCCCACAGCTTGCCGGGGGTGCTCGCGACCTTCTCGTAGTTCTGGCGATAGGCCTTGCCGTTCATCGCGTACTTCATCAGCGCGTAGACCTCGCTGCTGCTCGGCCAGACGTCGCCCAGAAAGATGTCGCGGCCGCCCTTGCCCTTGCCGAGCGGCTCGGTCATCAGGTCGCGCAGCACCGTGCCGGCGATCGCATAGGCCACGACCAGCGGCGGGCTGGCGAGGAAGTTCGCCTTCAGGTTGGGATGGATGCGCGCCTCGAAGTTGCGGTTGCCGGACAGCACCGCGGCGCAGACGAGATCGTTCTTGTTGATGACGTCGTTGATCTCCGGCGTCAGGTCGCCGGCGTTGCCGATGCAGGTCGTGCAGCCGTAGGCCGCCAGGTTGAAGCCGAGCTTGTCGAGGTAGGGCAGCAGACCCGCCTTCTGCAGGTACTCGGTCACCATCCGCGAGCCGGGTGCGAGCGACGTCTTGATGTGCGGCTTGACGACGAGCCCGGCTTCGACCGCCTTCTTCGCCAAGAGGCCGGCCGCGATCATCACGCTCGGGTTCGACGTGTTCGTGCACGACGTGATGGCGGCGATCAGCACGTCGCCGTTGCCGATCGTCATGTCCTTGACCGGCGGCTGCTCGGAGCTCGCGGTTGCCTGCGCGGCGGCCAGCGTCGGCCGGTTCGCGTCCATCTCGACGACCTGGCGCGGCGCGCCGGGCTGTACCGAAGGCGTCTTCGGCACCGGCGCGCCCGCGACGGCTTCGCGCACGTCCTTGGCGCGCACCAAGTGGCGCGTCAGCAGGTGGCCGGCCGGCTGGTTGAAGCCGTTCTCGGCCGGCGACTTGCTGAACAGCGACGCGAACTGCGTCTTCACCTTGCCGAGCTCGATGCGGTCCTGCGGTCGACGCGGGCCCGACAAGCTCGGCGCCACGGTGCCGAGGTCGAGCGAGACCACGCGCGTGTAGTCGATCTGGCCGGCCAGTGGCACGCCGAACATTTCCTGCGCGGTGAAGTAGGCCTCGAGCGCTTCGATCTCGTCGGTGCTGCGGCCGGTGCCCTCGAAGTACTCGAGCGTCTTCCCATCGATCGGGAAAAAGCCCATCGTCGCGCCGTACTCGGGCGCCATGTTGGCGAGCGTCGCGCGGTCGGGGACCGCCAAGCCCGCGGTGCCTTCGCCGAAGAACTCGACGAAGCTGCCGACGACCTTCTCGCGGCGCAGAATTTCGGTCACGGTCAGCACCAGGTCGGTCGCGGTGACGCCTTCGCGCAGGCGGCCCGTGAACTCGAAGCCGACGACGTCGGGCGTCAAGAAGTAGACCGGCTGGCCCAGCATCGCGGCTTCGCCCTCGATGCCACCGACGCCCCAGCCGACCACGCCGATGCCATTGATCATCGTCGTGTGGCTGTCGGTCCCGACCAGCGAATCGGGGTAGTACAGAGGCGTCTGGCCGCGCGCCGCCGCCTCCTTGTGGACGCCACGCGCCAGGTACTCGAGGTTGACCTGGTGGACGATGCCGAATCCAGGTGGCACGACACCGAACGTGTCGAACGCCTGCATGCCCCACTTCATGAACTGGTAGCGCTCATGGTTGCGCTGGAACTCGAGCCGCATGTTGAGGTCGAGCGCGTTCTTCTCGCCGAAGTAGTCGATCATCACCGAGTGGTCGACGACGAGGTCGACCGGCACCAGCGGCTCGATGCTCTTCGGGTTCTTGCCCTGCTCGGCGGCGACGTTGCGCATCGCCGCGAGGTCGGCCAGCAGCGGAACGCCGGTGAAATCCTGCAGCACCACGCGGGCGACGACGAACGGAATCTCGTCGACGCGCGCGGCGGTCGGCTTCCAGCCGGCGAGCTGGGCGACGTGTTCGGGCGTCACCTTCTTGCCGTCGCAGTTGCGCAGCACCGACTCGAGAACGATCCGAAGCGACACCGGCAGGCGCTTGACGTTGGGGAAGCTCTTCGTCAGCTCCGGCAGCGAGAAGAACCCGCCGACCCTCTTCGACCGGGTCCAGAACACCTTGCGGGTCGGCTCGAAGGCATGCGGGGCATCGGCCACCGGCGCGGCAATCTTCTGGGTCTTCGCCATGTCCACTCCTGTTGCTTTGAAATGATTGTGCACGCCGGGGCGGCAGCGTGCCGCGCCGAGCCGCATAGGCACGCCGTCGTCCGGGGGTCGTGGTGTGGCGGCGGCAGGAGCCCGCCGCGGGTCGAAATTGGACCGGCGCTAGGCGCCAGCCGGGGCGCTCTGCGGGAGGTAGCGCACCGACAGCACGCCGTCGATGGCGCGGATCGCCTCGAGCACGTCGGCGCTGACGGCGCTGTCGACGTCGACCAGCGTGTAGGCCATGTCGCCGCGCGACTTGTTGACCATGTTGTGGATGTTCAGGCCGGCGTTCGCCATCGCGGTCGAGATCTGGCCGAGCATGTTCGGCACGTTGGCGTTCGCGATCGCGATCCGGAACGCCGACTCGCGCGCCATCGAGACAGCCGGGAAGTTGACCGCGTTGGCGATGTTGCCGTGCTCGAGGTAGTCGCGCAGCTGGTCGATCACCATCACCGCGCAGTTCTCTTCGGCCTCGCGGGTCGAGGCGCCGAGGTGCGGCAGTGCGATGACGCGCTCATGCGCCAGCGTCGCCCGGCTCGGAAAGTCGCACACGTACCAGGCCAGGTTGCCGGCCTGCAGCGCGGCCAGCACGCCGGCCTCGTCGACGACGCCGTCGCGCGCGAAATTTAGCAGCACCGCGCCGGGTCGGAGCAGGCCGATGTTGTGGGGGTTGACCAGATGCCGGGTCGCATCGACGAGCGGCACATGCAGCGAAATGAAGTGCGCGCTCTTCAGCACCTCGGCGACGCTGCCGGCCTTGCGCACCTGCGCCGGCAGGCTCCAGGCCGCATCGACCGTGATCTCCGGGTCGTAGCCGAGGACGTCCATGCCGAGGCGGATCGCCGCGTCGGCAACCAGGCAGCCGACCTTGCCGAGACCGACGATGCCGAGCGTGTTGCCGGCCAGCTCGAAGCCGGCAAATGCTTTCTTGCCTTCCTCGACGGCTTTGTCGATGTCGGGCGAATCGGGCGAGAGGCCGGCGACGAAGCGCAGCGCCGGCGCGAGGTTGCGGGACGCGAGCAGCATGCCGGCGATGACCAGCTCCTTGACCGCGTTGGCGTTCGCGCCGGGCGCGTTGAAGACCGCGATGCCGCGACCGCTGAGCGCGGCGACCGGGATGTTGTTGGTGCCGGCGCCGGCACGGCCGATCGCCTGCACGCTCGCCGGGATCTCCATGCCGTGCAGATCGGCCGACCGTA
>JBDSAB010000622.1:0-8680 GCA_039922395.1 Caldimonas sp. | reverse complement strand
CCGGTCGCACCGCGTCGATCAGCGCGCGTTGGAACTCGGGCTCGGGCCGTTCGGAGTCGCCCACCAGGTAGAAGCCGTCCGGAATGGCATGCAGATCCGCAGCCGTTCCGTCTCGCGCCGCCTTGGCTGGGCCGAACTCGCTGTTGTCGGTGTCGGTCGTCTCGTGCAGATCGAGGTGCATGTCGACCCGGCCGCCGTGGGCGGTGACGCATGCCATCGCCAGCGCCGACTCGGCCGCGGGGCTGGCCGCTCTGAACTGTCGATTCGGGTCGAGCGCGTCGGGGTTCCAGCGGTTGATGGTCTCGTAGCCCCATGGGCTGATGCACGGCAGCACGAGCAGGTTGAGGGTGCCCGCGTGGCGATCGAACTCGCGCTGGAGCCACTGCAAGGCCCCCTGGACCCCGCTGGTCTCATAGCCGTGGACGCCACCGGTGATGAGCACCGACGGAAGCTCCGGATTCCAGACCCGGCTGCGCACGGCAAGGAGCGGATAGCGGCCGAGACCCAGCGACGCATAGTCGAGCGAACCGTACTGGAACAGCTCGGCCTGTGATGGCAAGTGCGCCTTGAGCGGAGCGATCACCTCCGCGGCGTAGCTTCGCTGCACTTGCTGCCGCGCAAGCCAGGCACTCTTCTCGATTGCACCCCACGGTGTACCGGGAGTTCCGATCGGATACGGCTGATGCGTTGGAATATGGCTCACGTGGCGTCGAATGCGGGCGACGTGCGTTCGACGTCAATGCGCCATCGTAGCTTTGCCACATCGGATCGATCGAGGCGCAGCCTCGCGGCCGACAGCGGAAGCGTAGCGCCGTTGACGCAGGCTCAGTCGAGGCCCGCAAGATAGTGGGCGAGGTCGTCCATGTCCTGTTCGACGAGCGTCTTCGACACGCTGCTCATGGTGCCGGCGTCGTTGGTCCGGCGCCCGGCCTTGAAGTCCTGCAGCTGCTTGACCACATAGTCGTGGTGTTGCCCGGCGACTCGAGGAATTTCGTTCTGGCCCTTGAATCCGCCGAGATGGCACATCGTGCAGAGCGTCTCCTCGGCCTTCTTGCGACCGCGCAAGGCCTTCGCAGGGTCGACCTTGAAGCCGGCGTCGAGGGGCTTCTGGCTCGCGAAGAAAGCCGCCAGGTCCAGCATGTCCTCGCGTGACAGGTTCTGCACGAACGGCTGCATGACAGCGGCTTCGCGCCGGCCTTCCTTGAAATCGCGCAGCTGCAGGTAGAGATAGCGCGCCGTCTGGCCGGCCAGGATCGGAAATTGCGCCGACGGCGAGTTGCCGTTCGGCCCGTGGCAGGCGACGCAGACTGCCGCCTTGGTTCTGCCCGCGGCCTCGTCCTGCGCAGACGCACCGGTCGGCAGCAAAGCCGCCGCGGTCGCTGCGATCGTCACCAGCCGTCGGATCCTGCTTCCCATCAATCAACTCCATCGACATGAAAAAGGCCGCGCGACGGCGGCCTTGGTTTATAGCGGAGGAACGTCTTACATTGCGAACACGAACAGGCTGTTGCCGCGCTTGAAGTCGAGCTGGGTGTTGCCGCCGCAGCCCATCGCGACGTATTGCTTGCCCTTCACCGTGTACGACACGGGCATCGCGTTAGCACCGGCACCGCAGTTGAAGCTCCACAGCTTCTTGCCGGAGGCCGAGTCGAGCGCGTTGAAGCTGCCGTTGCCTTCGCCGAAGAAGTAGAGGCCGCCGCCGGTGGCCAGACCGCCGCCGATCAGCGGCTGCTCGGTGTCGTGTTTCCACGCGACCTTGCCGGTGTCGACATTGACGGCCGAGACCCGGCCCCACTGCTTCTCGCTCGGGATGACCTTGAACGCACCGCCCAGCCACAGCTTGCCGCCCGGATACTTCGCGGTCTCCACGTGGTACGTCATCGGCTGGTGCAGGTTGAGCGCGATGGCGAGCCGCTTGTTCGCGTCATACGACATCGGGCTCCATTCGACGCCGCCATTGGCGCCCGGCAGCATGCGCGCGCCGTTCGCGGTCGGCAGCACCCACATGTTCTCCTGCGGGATCATGGCCTCCGAGAAGCGGATCAGCGAGCAATCCTTGCGGTCGTGCACATAGACGTGCCCGGTCTTGCCGCCATGCGCCACTGCCGGAATCATCTTTCCCGACTTGTCCTTGGCGTCCATCAGGATCGGCGGGCTGACGGCATCGAGGTCCCAGACGTCGTGGGCGACGTACTGGAAGTGGCACTTGTAGCTGCCGTCGTCGAGGTTCACGGCGACGATCGAGTCGGTGTAGAGGTTGTCGCCTGGACGTTCCGCGCCGTACAGGTCGGGCGACGGATTGCCGACGACGAACCAGATCGTCTTGTTCTTCAGATCGACGGCCGGGTTCATCCACACGCCGCCACCGAGCGTCTGGTAGAACGACGAGTCCTTCGCGAACTGCGCCTTCTCGGCGGCGATGTCGCGGTGCATGTCGCGACCGGTCGCATCGTTGACGGCCCAGACGCCCTCATGGCCCTTCTCGGGAACCGTGGCGAAGGTCCAGAGCAGCTTGCCGTCGTCGGCATTGAACGCCTTCACGAACCCGCGGATGCCGTACTCGCCGCCGTTGGTGCCGATCAGCACCTTGCCGTCGACGACTGTCGGCGACATCGTTTCGCTGTAACCCTTGTCCGGGTCGGCGATCTCGACGTTCCAGATCACGGCACCGGTCTTCGCGTCGAGCGCGAGCAGCCGGGCATCGAGGGTGCCCATGAAGAGGCGCCCGCCCGACACGGCCACTCCGCGGTTGTTCGGGCCGCAGCAGAAGGTCGTCACCGGACCCATCTTGTGCTTGTAGTGCCAGAACTCCTTGCCGGTGGCCGCGTCGACCGCATAGACGTGGTTGTAGGCAGTGGTCAGGAACATGGTCCCGTCGACCACGATCGGTGCCGTCTCCATCGACTCGACCACTTCGGTCTGCACGACGAAGGCCGGCTTCAGGCCCTTGATGTTCTTCGTGTTGATCTGCGCACCGGGGTAGTAGCGCGTCTGGTCGTAGTTGCCGTTCGTGTGCAGCCAGTTGGTCGACTGGGTGCCCGCGCTGTTCAGGCTGCCCTGCGACACGTTGACCGTCGCGATCGTCGCCGTCGCGGCCGCGCCCTGCTGGCCCTTGATCTCCTGGGCTTGCACGCCCACGCTCAAGAGTGCCCCAACGGCGATGGCCCAGCGGAGACCTCCCCACCTCGGATTCGTGTTCATGTGTTTCCTCCAGCGCATGACGCGAAAATGTCCGGACGCAGGTTCGGGGTGCGAGTCGACGCTCGCGTTCCTCTCGACTTGTGTTGCCAGCGTCGGCATCGACCCGGCTGCGCGTCACGCTCAACCGCCGGATGATGCCTTCAGTGGACTTGCGTCTCCGACCGGGCTAGCTCTTCTTGTTTCGGCCCGGCAACGGGATACTCTGCGCTTCGTTCGGTTGTGTCAAGCTGTTGAAAGCCGCTGTGGTGCGCAGCGCATTCGAGTTCCGGAGAGCCTTCGATGTCCATGCGAATCATCGTGACCATGCTGTTCCTGGCCGCAGCCGGAGGGCCGGCCGATGCGCAGAAGCGCAACCTCAACTTCGAGCTGTTGACTGCGGCGCGAGCGGGCGACGTCGCGTTGGTCAGCCGGCTGCTCGGCGAGGAGACGAACCCGAACGCTCGCAACCGGCTCGGCGACACGCCGCTCAACATGGCGGCGCGCCAAGGCCAGGTCGAGCTCGTTCGCCTGCTGCTGGCGCGCGGGGCCGATGTCAACCAGCCCAATCTCGCGCGCGTGACGCCGCTGATGAGCGCCGCGTTCGGCGGTCACGAAGAGGTTGTCCGCGAGTTGCTGGCGCATCGCGCCGATGCGTCACCAGCCGACCGCGTCCACAAGACGGCGCTGGTCTACGCCGCCGGCAACGGCAGTGCCGGTTGTCTGCGGGCGTTGCTCGACGCCGGCGGCGATCTCGATCAGCGAACCCCCGAGGGCGAGACGCTGCTGATGTGGGCGGCCGCCTATGGCAAGGTCGACAACGTCGGGTTGCTGCTCGCGCGCGGCGCGCAAGTCGAAGCGCGCGATGCGCGCGGCCTGACGGCCCTCGCCATTGCCACCGAGCAGAAGCAGGATGAGGTCGCGAAGGTGCTCGAGCAGGCCGGCGCGAAGCGCTGAGCCGCTCAGCTGCCGCCAAAAGTCACCTGCATGCCGACCGAGATCGAGCGCGGCGCACCGTAGCCGCGAAACTGCTCGAGCCGCGGGTTCGCCGCATCGTAGGTGCGGCCCGGCCCGGTGAACACGTTGGTACCCAGGATGCCGAAGTTCGCATAGCGGCGGTCGAGCACGTTGTCGATGCGGGCGAACAGCCGGATGCGTGGGTTCGCCGACCATTGCGCGTCGACGTTCAAGAGGCCGTATCCCGGCACGCGTCCGCTTTCGTCGCGATTGTTCTCGTCGCCGCGCGCCTGCAGCGAACTGGCCGCGACGATGTTGACCGCGGCTTGCCATTGGGCGCCCGAATCGAAGTCGGCCCGCAGCTTCAGCGCATGGCGCGGCAACCCCGGGATGCGGTCGCCGCGCGCGACGGCGATGTCGCCGTTCGGTCCTGCGCTCGAATTGCTCGGGCTGTTCTCGATGAAGCCGTCGAGGTAGCGCGCATCGAGCCATCGATAGTGCGCCGTCCACGTCAGCGCGCCGCTGCGCGTGCTGCCATCGAGCTCGAAACCCTGGCGACGCGTGCGCCCGACATTCTGGAAGTAGCCGGCGTTCGCCGCCAATCCGCTGCTGCTGACGAACTGCAGATCGGCGAGCAGGTCGGTCCGGAACAACGCAGCGCTCCAGCGCGTCTCCCGGTTGGCGCTGCGGCCGCGCGCGCCCACTTCGATCGATCGGGAGATCACCTTGTTCAGCGGCGGATCGGCGAGAAAGCTGTTCGGCAGCTTGCACGGTGCGCTCGGGTCGGCGCAAGTCAGCTCGATCGCGGTCGGCGCGCGCATCCCTTCGCTGTAGCTCGAGTACAGCGTCAGGTCGGCCGCCGGATTGAACGTCAGCCCGACGGCCGGACTGAAGTGGCTGAATCGGTGCTCGCCGTTCAGTCCCGGAGCCGTTCCGCTGCGGTCGGCGATGCGCACATCGGCGCGATTGAGGCGCCCGGCGAGCGACAAGGCCCAGCGCTCATCGAACTGCAGCAAGTCGGAGACGAAGACGCCGATGTAGCGCGTCTTCGTGTCGGCGTCCGTGTCGGATTCGAATGCGCCGAGCGGCGTCGTTCCGCGATCGGCGGTGAACGCGGCCGGCTGCGATCCGCGCTGAAAGCGCGCGCGGCCGCCGTCCAGACCGATGCCGATCGACAGCTGGTTGGCCATGCCGGCGAGCGTGGCCGTCGTCGTCGCCTGCAGGCCGAGTCCGTGGCTTTGCTGCCGGATCGTCGACGCGTCGTTGACGGCCGGGCTGGCGCCGCCGTCGGCATCGCTGACGTTGCTGCTGAAGTTGCGGCCGCGGTAGTTGCGCACGTAGACCGTCCCGCTGATCAGCAGCGTCTTCGACAGCGCATGGCTGCCTTTGAGCGATGCCGACTGCGCCCGATTGCGATTCGAGTCGGGGTAGGTGTACGGCTCGCGCAGATCGCCGAAGCTGAGAGGCAGGGTCTGCACGCCTTCGAGGTGCGTGTCGGCCGCGCTCAACGTCGCGTCGATGTCGGTGACGTCGTCCTGCCAGCCCACTTTGCCGAAGGCCTGGTCGACCCGACTGCGGTTGTGCGGGGACCAGCCGCGATCGGCATGGTGATGCGAGACGATGAACCAATCCCACGGACCGCGCCGTCCACCCGTTTCGACTTCTGCCAAGCGCTGGCCGAACGAGCCGCCGGCCAAGGTGATCGCGCCGCCCGGCCGGTCGGGATATTCGCTGGCACCGCTCTTGGTGTAGATCGCGAGCGCGCCGCCGAGCGTGTTGAGTCCGAATGCCGGATTCGAGCTCGGGATCAGCTGGATGCTGGAGATCGCCGCCTGCGGGATCAGGTCCCAGTTGACGGCGTCGCCGAACGGCTCGTTGATCCGGATGCCGTCGACGAAGACCGAAATGCCTTGGGGCGTGCCGAGCAGCGGAGAAGCGGAGAAGCCGCGAAAGGTCACGTCGACCTGTGACGCGTTGCCCTGCGCCGCGTTGAGTCCGATGGCGCTGGCGCCGCTCTGCAGCGCCTCGGTCAGCGTGGTCCCGGGGTTGCGGCGAAGGTCCTCGCTGGTGATGACCTGGACGTTGGCCGGCAGGTGCCGCAAGCGAACGCCGGATCCCGGCAGCGGCGTCGTGCCGATCACGTTGATCTGCGGCAATTCGAGCACCTCGGCAGGGTTGTCGGCGCGGGCCGCTCCCGTGCCGACGACGAGCAGCATGGCGAAGAGCGCGGCGCGAGACGGCGCGCTCGTCGAGCGGTGGGCGGGCATGCGCGGCAGGGTGTCGAGCGTTCTGCGGCTAGCGAACCGCGACGCCCCAGGGCAGCTTGCCGACGCCGATGTCCTTGAGCTTGACGGCGCGCTCGGTGTCGATGACCGAGACGGTGCCCGAGCGGCCGCACGCCACGTACAGCTTCTTGCCGTCGGCGGTGAGCGCCATGTTCCAGGGCCGCTGGCCGACGCCGATCGTCGCGGTGATCGAGCCGGTGGCGGCATCGATCACGGACACCGTCGCGTCACCACCGTTCGACACGAAGACCCGGCGGCCGTCCGGATGCACCGCGATACCGTTGCTGCGGAGGCCGGCCTTGACCTTCTTGAGCACCTTGAACGTCACGGCGTCGATGAAGTAGACCTCGTTGGCGTTTTCGGCGGCGACGTACGCGACCCGCGAATCCGGCGAAAAGCCGATCCCGCGCGGCCTCGCGCCGACGGGCACCTGCGCCACCTGTTCGCGGCGGGCGACGTCGATGACATCGACCGCATCGCCTTCCTCGGCGCTCACCAGCACGTGCTTGCCATCGGGTGAGAACACCGCGTGCTCGGGGTTCTTGCCGCGCACTTTGACGACGAATGCTTTCTGGTTCGTCGCGGTGTCGACGAACGCGACGTCGTTCGACTCCTCGACGGCCGCGACGACCCAGCGGCCGTCCGGCGAGATGCCGACGCCCTCAGGTGATTCGCCGAGCGCCACCAGGCCGGCGGGCTTGCGACCGACCAGGTCGATCAGCACCAGCTGGTTGTTGGTCTGGTCGCTGACGTAGGCGGTCCGGCCGTCCTGACTGATCACGATGCCGCGCGGCTTCTTGCCGGCCGGAATCTCGCCGACGACCTGGTCGGATGCGATGTCGATTACGCTGACCGTGCCCGAGCCTTCGTTCGGCACGTAGGCGAACGGCGCAGCCTGGGCCAGGCAGGGCAGGGCGGCAAGCGCGATGAACTTCAGGACGTTGAACGACATGGTGAGGCGATGGCTCCGCAAAACTGGCTGGGTCAGGCGATGGGATGGCGAGTCCACGGCCACATGCGGCCGAAGACGTCGTCGTGGTCGATCAGCGCGTGCTTCAGCGAGATCGCGATGTGGCCGACGATCAGCACGCAGAACAGGTAGGCGGTGCCGATGTGCACGCCATTGAAGAACGCATAGACGGCCGGATTGTCGGGTCCCCAGGCCTTGAGGTGCGTGCCGAAGAACCGCACGCCATGCTTGCTGAAGTTGCTGGCGACGTAACCCGAGGCCGGCATCAGCAGCATGCAGGCGTACAGCGCCCGATGACCCAGCCGGGCTGCCTTGCGCTGCCATTCGGCCATGCTGAGCGGCAGCGCCGGCGGCGCGTGGCGCAGCCGCCAGAGCAGCCGAGCGACGATGACGAGCGCGAGCACGAGCCCGAACGACTTGTGCAGGTTGATCGTCGGCGTCCGGCCCGGCGTTCCGCGCGGCGCGATCTCGTCGAGCAGGAAACCGAACACGATCTGGCCGGTCAGCGCGATCCCGATGACCCAGTGCAATGCGGCGGCGGTCCGACCATAACGAACGACGGTCAAACGCTGCGCCTTCGAGCCAGCGCCGCTCGAGGTCGCTCGCCCGGGGGACGACTCCAGCGGTCCAAGGCGCAAGTCACTTCACGCGCCGTCGGGCAATGCTGGAGAACATGGTCGTTCCTCTGAAGAATCCAACGGTCCGAAGGTACTTGGCAGGAAGAGCCGAAGCGCTCGGGGGGAACCCTGATCCAGCGATGATGCCAAGCGGACATGCAGCGAGTCGGCCTGACGGCGCAGGCGCCCCGCCGCATGCTCGCTTGGTGAGCGAAGGCCGTCAGGCACGGGACATGGAGTCTCCTGTAGTGCTGGTTCTATTCTTGCCCCGCTTCGAATGGTCAAGGGTCAGCGTCCTTAATCGTCCCCCTCGGCGGGTCCAAAGCCAGGCGCTCTTCTCAGGGGCGCGAGTACCGATAGGACAGGACTCCAAGGGTCGACGCCGCGATCCTGCGGCATCGCCTACCAGCGTCCACGGTCGGGCACGTCGCATGCGGGGTCCGGGGCGGTGCCGGCGTCCTTCACGATGCCGTTCGGCAGGATGCTGACCTGGTAGATCAGGCAGGACCCATAGCGCATTCGGTAGTTCCAGATCGTCGCGTTGTCTTGTCGCACGCCGAACTGGTAGTACGGATGGCCGAGTCGCTGGATGACTTCGGAACTCGTCATGCCGGGCTGAATGACTTGCTCGCCTTCGCTGACAACGTACGGAGCTTGGCCACCGTAGCCGCCAA
>JBDSAB010000621.1:0-3437 GCA_039922395.1 Caldimonas sp. | reverse complement strand
CCGGTCGCACCGCGTCGATCAGCGCGCGTTGGAACTCGGGCTCGGGCCGTTCGGAGTCGCCCACCAGGTAGAAGCCGTCCGGAATGGCATGCAGATCCGCAGCCGTTCCGTCTCGCGCCGCCTTGGCCGGGCCGAACTCGCTGTTGTCGGTGTCGGTCGTCTCGTGCAGATCGAGGTGCATGTCGACCCGGCCGCCGTGGGCGGCGACGCATGCCATCGCCAGCGCCGACTCGGCCGCGGGGCTGGCCGCTCTGAACTGTCGATTCGGGTCGAGCGCGTCGGGGTTCCAGCGATTGATGGTCTCGTAGCCCCAGGGGCTGATGCATGGCAGCACGAGCAGATTGATGACACCCGCGTGGCGATCGAAATCGTGCTCGAGCCATTGCAACGCGCCTTGCACGCCGCTCGTCTCATAGCCGTGAACGCCACCGGTGATGAGCACCACGGGGAGCTCCGGATTCCAGACGCGGCTGCGCACGGCAAAGAGCGGATAGCGGGCAAGGCCGATCGACGCATAGTCGAGAGCCCCGTACTCGAACAGTTCGGCCTGCGAGGGCCGATGCGCCTTGAGCGGTGCGACCACCTCCGCGCCGTAGCTGCGCTGCACCTGCTGGCGCGCAAGCCACGCGCTCTTCTCAGCGGCATGCCACGGTGTGCCGGGCGTCCCGATCGGGTACGGCTTGGACGATGGAGGGTGGGTCACGTCGTGTCGAATGCGGGCGACGTGCGTTCGACGTCAATGCGGCATCCTAGCGTCGTCACATGGGATCGCCAGTCGATGTTCTGGCGTCAGGCTCGGCGCAACGACAAGCGGGGCCCGGCATGGGCGCAACGAGGACGTAAGCCGGGTTTATCCGACTACTTGAGGCCCGGGTGTGCTGTTCCATTTGCAGCGTGAGTGCTTCCGCAGATCGGCTGCGAGGGGCCTTGCCAGTGGTCGGATGGATTGAATGCCGCCTTCTGCTGATCAACAAATACAGGAGGAACTGGACATGACTCAGATGGCGAGAAGGGTGTTGGCCGCTTCGGTCGGCTTGGTGCTTTCGGGCGGCCTGCATGCAGCGGCACCGACCGTGACGACGGAAACCTTCGTGGACAAGATCGATTCGCCATGGGACATGGCGTTCATGAAGGACGGAACCATGTTCTTCACCGAGAAGTGCAAGGGACTCTCGGTCCGACTGCCGACAGGCGCCATCAACAAGCTGCACGGCGTTGGCACCACCGCCGGGTATTCCTCGGCGAGCGCCGACCTGTTCTGCGACGGACAGGCCGGCATGATGGGCGTGGCGATCGACCCGGAGTTCGCGACCAATCGCTTCATCTATGTGTACTCGAGCTCCAACAAGGACGGCAAGCTGGGCAACCGGGTGATGCGCTTCAAGCTCAACGATGGGATGACGGCCGTTGCGGATCGCACCGACATCGTCGGTGACATCGGCTACAAGCCCAAGGCCACCAAGCATCCGTTCGGCGGCCCCGGCGCGCACAACGGCGGCCGCATTCGCTTCAGCCCGGCCGATGGCTTTCTCTACGTGACAACGGGCGACAACCACCTGGGCATCGCGCCGCAGAGCCCGACGTACATCGGCGGCAAGGTGTTGCGCATCGACAGGGAGGGCAAGGCCGCGCCTGACAACAAGCCGCCGTCCGGCTTCGATCCGCGCATCTTCACCTACGGTCACCGCAATCCGCAGGGCCTCGCGTTCCGTCCGAGCGACAACCGCCCGTTCACCGCAGAAAACGGCCCGTGGCACAGCGATGAAGTGACCGCATTGGTCAATGGCGGCAACGCCGGCTGGGATCCGCGCCCGAACGTGGCCGGCCGCAAGGACTGCCCCGACGACTACTGCGGCTACTCGCCCAATCAGATGGGTGCGATGGATCCGAAGAAGCGTGCGGCCTTCATGTCGATGACCGATCTGAAGACCTATCCGAAGGCCATGAAGCCGGCGTGGAACAACAAGGGACTGTCGCAGGGCATGTTCTGCAACGCATTCCTGTCAGGCGCGCAGTGGAAGGACTGGAACGGCCAGATGGTGGTCGGCTTTGCCGGTATCGGCATTCATGGCACCTCGGTGGGCAACCGCCTCGATCTGCTGAAGATCAGTGCCGATGGGATGTCGGCCACGAAGACCGACTTCTCCTGGCCCACGGCCGCCGGCCGATTCCGGGCTTGTGAGCTGGGCTCGGACGGCAATCTGTATGTCGCGCTCGAGGACCAGGGCAAGATCCTCCGTGTGAAGCCGGAGTAATTGCAACCGCGCGAACGCGCTGCCGAGGGGCAGCGCGTTCGTTTTTTTGCTGGGCAAAAGGAGAACCCGTTGCGAATCGCGCTTCCATGGATCGTCGTCATCGGCTTGTTGAGCGCCGCAGGGCCGGTGCGTGCCGACTACGACCTCGTCGTGAAGAAGAACTGCCTGGCCTGTCATCAGATCGACAAGCGAAAGTACGGCCCCAACTTCAAGGAGGTCGCGGCCAGGTACGCCGATCAGAAGAACGCGGCCGACGTCCTCGCGAAGAAGATCAGGCGTGGCGGAACCGGCGTGTGGGGCCAGGACATCATGCCTCCGCAGCCGCAGGTGTCGGCCGCCGAATCGCAGGCGTTGGCCAAGTACATCCTGTCGGTCAAATGATCCGCTCGGAGCGCCTCGCGACGTCCTTGGGGCGACGATGAGTGCGGAGTGCAAATCCTTGCTGGTGCTCGCCTTGGCCATTGCCAGCGAGCCTGTCTACTGCCAGCGCTTCTACTACGTCGAGCCCGGAGTCGCCTCCTGTCCGGCGGCTCCTACTCCAACGACTGCGGCGCCGAAGGCGGTATCACGGGGCGTTCCGATGCCCGGGAGCATCAGTGTGGCCTGTGGGTTCGACCAAGGGTCTTACACGGTGACCCTGAGCTCGACCGATCCCGGGGCGACTTTCTCGCCCAAGAGCTTCCTCGTCAACTTTGGCCGCGTCGTCGGGAACGGTGTGTTTGCCGTCACGTTCTCGACGGTCGGCGCTCAGAGCGTCTCGACGACCATCACGTCGAACATGGGCAGTCCCGCGGTGCGGGGTCACTTCGTGGGTCAGGCCAGCAAGTTCAACGTCGTGAGTCCTTGAGCGTCCGCGCTGTGGGTCGGCGTGAACCGGCCCTAGGGTCGACGCAGCGATCCGCGGCACCGCCTACCAGCGTCCACGGTCGGGCACGTCGCATGCGGGGTCCGGTGCGGTGCCGGCGTCCTTCACGATGCCGTTCGGCAGGATGCTGACCTGGTAGATCAGGCAGGACCCATAGCGCATTCGGTAGTTCCAGATCGTCGCGTTGTCCTGTCGCACGCCGAACTGGTAGTACGGATGGCCGAGTCGCTGGATGACTTCGGAACTCGTCATGCCGGGCTGAATGACTTGCTCGCCTTCGCTGACAACGTACGGAGCTTGGCCACCGTAGCCGCCAA
>JBDSAB010000620.1:0-11462 GCA_039922395.1 Caldimonas sp. | reverse complement strand
TGGCGGGTCTGCGCGAGGTGTCGGTGCAGACCGTTTCGGCGGCGACCTGCGCGAACGCGCACGCCGCGCTGCCTCGCCTCGCATGATCGGCAAGGTGAGGGACAGGCCGGTGGCAAGGCGTCCGATGGCCGCTTGCGAAGCGGCGCAACCCATCGAGAGCCCGGTGCTCGAGGGTCTTGCGCCGTTGATCGGCCCCGCCACTCGCCTCGTCGTGCTCGGCAGCTTCCCCGGCGTCGCGTCGTTGCGCGCGCAGCAGTACTACGGTCATCCGCGCAATCACTTCTGGCCGATCCTGTCGGCGCTCTGGGGCATCGATCTCGTCGCGCTCCCGTACGCGGCGCGCGTCGACGAGGTGGTCGCACGCGGCCTCGGCATCTGGGACGTCTATGCGAGTTGCCGACGCGAGGGCAGTCTCGACAGCGCCATCGAGGCGGCCCGACTCAACGACCTGGCGGGACTTCGACGCGTGGCGCCGCGGCTCGAGGCGGTCGCGCACAACGGAGGTGAATCGGCGCGCTCGATGAAGCTGACCCAGGCCCTCGGGCTTTCCGTCGTGAGGTTGCCATCCACCAGTCCGGCCAACGCGAGCTGGAGCTTCGAGCGGAAGCTCGAGGCGTGGCGTGCTGCGTTCGAGCGCCACGGATTGGCATGAAGTCGTCGTCCCTGGCGCCGGCCACCGTGTCCGAGCACGACGGCGTGCGCTACCTGCACCTGGACACGCCCTGGGTGCAGGGCGCCATGCGCATCGCACGACCGCGCGAGATCGAGCTCGAGTACGTGCGCCGCATGATGGCGTGCCTGCTCCTTCGTCCATCCGACGCGCTCGGTCGCGGCCATGCCGTTCAGCTCGGCCTCGGGGCGGCCGCGATCACGCGCTTCTGTCATGGCGTGCTGCGCATCCGGACCACCGCAGTGGAGCTCAATCCGACCGTCATCGATGCGTGCCGGCTCTGGTTCCGGCTGCCGGACGATTCGGCGAAGCTGCAGGTGCTGCAGATGGACGCCGCCGACTTCGTCGCCGATCCGTCGCGCCGGGGCAGTGTCGACATGTTGTGCGTCGACCTCTACGACCACGAGGCCGCGAGCCCGGTGCTCGACAGTGCCGGCTTCTACGCGGCCTGCCATGCGCTGCTGGCCGACTCCGGCGTGATGGCGGTGAACCTGTTCGGTTGCAACGCCGGCTTCGACACGAGCACCGAGCGCATCGCCAAGGCGTTCGGGCCCGACCGGGTCCGGCGCATGCGTGCCACCAAGGAAGGCAACACGATCGTTCTGGCACTGAAATCGGACACGATCGCCGACCGCACCGTCCTTGCTGCGAGGGCTGAAAACATCGAAACTCGTTTCGGCCTTCCCGCCGGCAAATGGTTGCGCATGCTGCAGTCGCTGCCGGCTTCGACGACGTCGGCATCCGACCCTTCCGCTGCATGAAAACCAAACAGGCCCGCCCCTCCATGCCCAGTTCCGTCGATTCGAAGGGCAATGTCGTGCGGGTCGAGGCGGAGCCCGATGACTCGACGACGGGTTCGACAGCCGCCGCGTCCCGGGCCCAATCGCCCGCCGGCGGCAACGTCCACGGCCGCGGTTACGCTGGCAAGCTCGACTGGCGCGAGTTGGTCACCTGGCTGCGCGACGACGGCGTCATCGCCGCCGACGAGGCCGAGCGAACCGTGCGGCGGTTCGCCGGCACCCAAAGCTCGCAGCACCCGCTCGTCCGGCTCGGCAGTGCCGGGCTCGCCCGCCAGGCCGGCGGCAAGGTGCTCGATGTCGAGGACCTGACCGAATGGCTGGCGCGTCGTTGTGCCATGCCTTACCTTCGAATCGACCCGTTGAAGGTCGACGTGGGGCGCGTCGCCGAGGTGATGTCCATCACCTATGCAGAGCGGCGCCACGCGTTGCCGTTGCAGGTCGGCCTCGCCGACATCACGATTGCGACCTGCGAGCCGCTCGATGTCGCGTGGGTCGCCGAGATCGAAGGGCATACGCGCAAGACCGTCAAGCTGGTGCTGGTGAGCCCGCTCGAGGTGGCCCGCTACACGACCGAGTTCTACACGCTGTCGCGTTCGGTGCGGGCAGCCGTCAAGATGGGCGAGACGTCGGCCATCGCGAACTTCGAGCAGCTCGTCGAGCTCGGCCGCACGACGAAGCAGCTCGATGCCAACGACTCGGGCGTGATCCAGGTCGTCGACTGGCTCTGGCAGTACGCATTCGACCAGCGCGCGTCCGACATCCACCTCGAGCCGCGCCGCGAGCGCAGCGTGATCCGCTTTCGCATCGACGGGATGATGCACACCGTCTACCAGCTGCCGCCCGGCGTGATGAGCGCGATGGTCGCGCGCGTCAAGCTGCTCGGTCGGATGGACGTGATCGAGAAGCGGCGCCCGCTCGATGGGCGGATCAAGACCCGCAACCCGGCCGGCGAGGAGGTCGAGATGCGGCTCTCGACGATCCCGACGGCGTTCGGCGAGAAGATGGTGATGCGCATCTTCGATCCCGACACCACCGTCAAGACGCTCGATCACCTCGGCTTCGGTCGTCACGACGGCAAGCGCTGGGAGGAACTGGTGGCGCGTCCGCACGGCATCATCCTGGTGACGGGTCCGACCGGATCGGGAAAGACGACGACGCTCTATTCGACGCTGCGCCGCCTTGCGACCGACGAGGTCAACGTGTGCACGATCGAGGACCCGATCGAGATGATCCAGCCCGCGTTCAACCAGACGCAGGTGCAGCCGGTGCTCGACCTGAACTTCGCCGAAGGGCTGCGCGCGCTGATGCGACAGGACCCCGACATCATCATGGTGGGCGAGATCCGCGACCTCGAGACGGCCGAGATGGCGATCCAGGCCGCGCTCACCGGCCATCTCGTCTTCAGCACGCTGCACACCAACGACTCGGCCTCCGCGATCACGCGCATGAACGACCTTGGAGTGGCGCCGTACCTGATCGGCTCGACCCTTCTCGGCGTGCTCGCGCAGCGCCTCGTGCGCACGCTCTGCGTCGCCTGCAAGGCGCCCGACGAATCGACCACCCGCGAGACCCTCGACGCGGTCGTGCGGCCATGGCGCATGAGCGGGAGCGTGCGGGCGTATCGAGCCGTCGGATGCATCGAATGCCGCATGACAGGCTATCGCGGCCGTGCTGGCTTGTATGAGCTGCTCACCGTCAGCGATTCGGCGCGCGCCTGCATTCAACCGGTGCCCGACGCGACGAAACTTCGACAGCAGGCGCTGCAGGATGGCCTGCGGCCGCTGCGCATGGCAGGGGTCATGAAGGTCGCCGAAGGCCTGACCACGCTCGATGAAGTTCTGCGTTCCACGCCGGCCTGGGAATGAGCGCCGCCGCTACGTAGAAACCAGACATGGGCACATTTCACGCGTGCCTAGAATCGCCCCAGACTTGAAAACGCCTGGGAGAATGAATTGAGAATCAAGAGCCAGCGAGACTTCTTTTCGGGGCTGATGTTCGTCGTGGTCGGCATCATCTTCGCAGTCGGCGCCACGAACTATTCGATGGGCACCTCGGCCCGACCGGGCGCTGGTTACTTCCCGCTGCTGCTCAGCGTGATCATGGCGATCCTCGGCGCGATCGTGCTGTTCAAGTCGCTCACGATCGAGAGCCCCGGAGGAGACCCGGTCGGCAGCTTCGCCTGGAAACCTTTGATCATCATCGTCCTCGCGATCACGGTCTTCGGGCTCCTGCTCGAGCGCGTCGGCATGATCATCACCGTGCCGATCCTGATCATCATGTCGAGCCTCGCCGGCGACGAGTTCCATTGGAAAGGCGTGCTCGCCAATGCATTCGTGCTGACGGTCGGGGCCTGGGCCGTCTTCGTGCTCGGTTTGAAGCTGACGATTCCCCTGTGGCCTCGCTTCTTCCAGTGAAGACAGTGACTGCGCGCAACTTCGACTAAGGCCAAGTCATGGATCTTCTCAACAACCTTGCGCTCGGCTTCGGCGTTGCGTTCACTCTCCAGAACCTGCTGTACGCGTTCTTTGGTTGCGTGCTGGGTACCCTCATCGGCGTGCTGCCCGGCATCGGGCCCGTGGCCACGATCGCGATGTTGCTGCCTTCGATCTACGCACTCGACGCGACGCCCGCCCTGATCATGCTGGCCGGCATCTACTACGGCGCGCAGTACGGTGGTTCGACCACAGCGATCCTGATCAACGTGCCGGGCGAATCGTCGTCGGTCGTGACCGCGATCGACGGCTACCAGATGGCCCGTCAGGGACGCGCCGGTGCCGCACTTGCAGTCGCCGGCCTGGGGTCGTTCTTCGCCGGCTGCGTCGGCACGATCATCATCGCTGCGTTCGCCCCGCCATTGACCGAATTGGCCTTCAAGTTCGGCCCCGCCGAATACTTCTCGCTGATGGTCCTCGGGCTGATCGGTGCGGTGGTGCTCGCTTCCGGCTCGTTGCTGAAGGCGATCTCGATGATCATCCTCGGGCTCCTGCTGGCCCAGATCAACACCGACGTCATCTCGGGCACCGCGCGTTACAGCTTCGACATTCCGGAACTGACCGACGGCATCGGTTTCGTCGCGATCGCGATGGGCGTGTTCGGCTTCGGCGAGATCATCGCCAACCTTGGCCAGCCTGCCGAGCATCGGGAAGTCTTCACGAGCAAGGTGAAGGGCTTGTGGCCGACCAAGCAGGACTTCAAGGAGGCGTGGCCGGCGGTCGTGCGAGGCACCGCGCTCGGTTCGATCCTCGGCGTGCTTCCCGGTGGCGGTGCGTTGCTCGCCTCGTTCGCGTCGTACACGATGGAGAAGAAGCTGGCCCGCAACCCGCGCATCCCGTTCGGCAAGGGCGCGATCCAGGGCGTTGCCGGGCCCGAATCGGCCAACAACGCGGGGGCCCAGACATCGTTCATCCCGATGCTGACGCTCGGCATCCCGCCGAACGCGGTGATGGCGCTGATGGTCGGCGCGATGACGATCAAGGGCATCCAGCCGGGCCCGCAGGTGATGACGAGCAACCCGCAGTTGTTCTGGGGCCTGATCGCATCGATGTGGGTCGGCAACCTGATGCTGGTGATCCTGAACCTGCCGCTGATCGGCATCTGGATCAAGCTGCTGACGGTGCCCTACCGGTTCCTGTTTCCGGCGATCACGCTGTTCTGCTGCATCGGCGTCTACACGCTCAACAACAGCACGTTCGACGTCTTCATGACCGCCATCTTCGCAGTGATCGGCTACCTCTTCTACAAGCTGAGCTGCGAGGCCGCGCCGCTGCTACTCGGCTTCATCCTCGGGCCGATGATGGAGGAGAACCTGCGCCGCGCACTGCTGCTGTCGCGCGGCGACTGGAGCACGTTCGTGACCCGGCCGCTGTCGGCCGGCCTGCTGATCGCAGCACTGCTGATGATCGTCGTCGTCACCCTGCCGCAGATCAGCAAGAAGCGCGAATTGGCCTTCAAGGACGAGTAGACGACACCGGCCGTTGCGGCCGCCCTCCGCTAGTTCCCGGCGCGCGTCCGCCTCGCCGGCCCCGATAATGGTCCTCGCGTCTTGTCATCTCGAGAACCCATGTCGCACTCCTTCGATTGGTCGACCGGCTATCCGTCGACCCGCCTCCCGGTCTTCGGACGCAATATCGTCTCCACATCGCACCCGCTCGGCGCCCAGGCCGGCCTGCGGATGCTGCTGAAGGGAGGCAACGCGGTCGATGCGGCGATCGCCGCCGCGGCGGCGATGACAGTGCTCGAGCCGTGCAGCAACGGCCTGGGCTCGGACTCCTTCTGCATTCTTTGGGACGGCAAGAAGCTGCACGGGCTCAATGCGTCGGGCACCGCGCCGGCGGCGTGGACCCCCGACTACTTTCGCCGCAAGTACGGTGCCGATGCGAAAACGCCGCCGGTGCGCGGCTGGGACTCGGTGTCGATCCCGGGCGCGGTCGCGTCCTGGGTGGCCCTGAGCGAACGCTTCGGCAAGCTGCCCTTCGCCGACCTGCTCGAGCCGGCGGTCGAGATCGCGGAGCGCGGTTACGCGGTGCCGATCGTCATCCAGCAGAAGTGGGTCGCGGCAACCCCGCTGCTGCGCGATCTGCCGGGGTTCGCCGAAGCATTTCTTCCGAACGGGCGCTTTCCGAACGTAGGTGAGCGGTTCGCGTTTCCGGCCGCCGCCCGTTCATTGCGCGCGATTGCCGAGACGCGCGGCGCGGCCTTCTATCAAGGAGAGATTGCTGCCGCCATCGAGGCGCATTCGAAGGCGCACGGCGGATCGATGACAGCCGCCGACCTCGAGGCGTACCGGCCCGAGTGGGTCGAAACGATCGGAATTGATCACGCCGATCACCGGCTGCACGAGATTCCGCCAAACGGGCAGGGCATCGCGGCGCTCATCGCACTGGGCATCCTGCGCCACTTCGACATGGCGGCGCTGCCGATCGACGGCGTCGATTCGCAACATGTGCAGATCGAGGCGATGAAGCTGGCGTTTGCCGACACCTACCGCTACGTCTCCGATCCGGCCGGGCTCGAGTTTCCTTGCGAACGCTTGCTCGATGATGCGTACTTGCAAAGCCGCGCGCGCCTGATCGACATGAAGCGGGCGCAACCGTTCGAGCCCGGCAATCCCGTCAAGGGCGGGACGATCTACCTGACCACGGCCGACGAGAACGGCATGATGGTCAGCTTCATCCAGAGCAACTACATGGGCTTCGGCTCCGGCGTCGTCGTGCCGGAGTGGGGCATCTCGATGCAGAACCGGGGCCACGGCTTCAGCCTTCGGGCCGGCAGCCCGAACCTCGTGACCCCGGGCCGACGGCCCTTCCACACCATCATCCCGGCGTTCCTGACCCGCGACGGCAAGCCGCAGATGAGCTTCGGTGTGATGGGAGGCAACATGCAGCCGCAGGGTCACCTGCAAACCATTGTGCGCATGCTGGACCATCGGCAACATCCGCAGGCGGCTTGCGATGCGCCTCGATGGCGCTTCAATCAGGGACTCGAGATCAACGTCGAGGCCCTGATGCCTGCCGATACCGTACGCGGCCTCGTCGAGCGCGGACATCGTGTCGACGTGATCAGCGACAGCTACCAGGACTTCGGCGCCGGGCAGTTCATCTGGCGCCTCGGCGACCCGTCGGTCGAAGGGTACGTGGCAGCCAGCGACTCACGACGCGACGGCCAGGCGGTTGCGTTCTGAGGCCGGCACTTCCGCGCCTTGCGTTCGGCTCACTGCCGATGCCCGCCTCGATCTGATCGACGTCGCAAAGGTCGTCTCGATGCGCTCGCCCACGCTAGCGACCGATGTCGAGGCCCCGGCCGTCCTCGGTGTTCGCGCCGTATGGCCGGGGTTGCTGCTGGCGCTGCTGGGCTCGATCGCGTTTTCGGGCAAGGCCATCATCGTGAAGCTGGCCTACCGCCACGGCGTCGATGCGGTGACGCTGATCATGTACCGCATGCTGTTCGCGCTGCCGCTGTTCGCGGTACTGGCCTTCGTGGCCGGGCGAAATCGCCCCCGACTGCAGCGGCGCGACTGGATGGCGGTGCTCGGGCTGGGGTTCACCGGCTACTACCTGGCGAGCTTTCTCGACTTTGCCGGGCTCGCGTTCATCAGCGCGAGCCTCGAGCGCCTCATCCTCTATCTGAATCCGACGTTGGTGCTGGCGCTCGGCGCGGTGCTGTTCAAGCGCAAGGTGACCGCGCGCCAGTTGATTGCTCTCGGCGTCAGCTATTGCGGCGTGCTGGTCGTGTTCGGGCACGAGGTCACGCTGCTCGGGTCGGACGTCGCGCTCGGCGCCGCGCTCGTCTTCGCGAGTGCCATCAGCTACGCGGTGTACATGGTCTACAGCGGCGAGGAGGTGAAGCGGCTCGGTGCTCTTCGCCTCACGGGGCTCGCCTCGACCGTCGCCTGCATCCTCTGCATCGCGCAGTTCCTGCTGCTCCGGCCCATCGACGCTGCGCTGACGGTGGCGCCGGAAGTCGTGTGGCTGTCGGTCTTGAACGCGACGGCCTGCACCTTCGCACCGGTGCTGATGGTCATGATGGCCATCGAGCGGATCGGTGCAACGATGTCGGCACAGATCGGGATGGTGGGACCGCTGTCGACAATCCTGATGGGGGTTCTGATCCTCGGCGAGCCGTTCACGATGTGGATTGCCGCCGGGACTGTGCTGGTGCTGTCAGGAATCTGGTTGCTTGCAAAACGGAGGTAGTCGATGGATCTGGGATTGAAAGGAAAGTGGGCGCTCGTCTGCGCGGCGAGCAAGGGGCTCGGCAAGGGGTGTGCGGTGGCGCTGGTCAAGGAGGGCTGCCATGTCGTGATCACCGCGCGGGGCGCCGAAGCGCTGGAGGCCACTGCAGCTGAGCTTCGAGCCCTCGGCGGCGGCGAGGTGCGCACGGTGGCGGGCGACATCACCACGGCTGAAGGCCGCCAAGCCGCGCTCGCCGCCTGTCCGCAGGTCGACATCCTCATCAACAACGCGGGCGGTCCGCCGCCTGGCGACTTCAGGAGTTGGGATCGAGAGGCCTGGATCAAGGCACTGGATGCCAACATGCTGACGCCGATCGAATTGATCCGCGCGACGGTCGATGCGATGGCAGCGCGCGGCTACGGGCGCGTGGTCAACATCACGTCGGGGGCGGTCAAGGCGCCGATCAACACGCTCGGCCTCTCGAACGGGGCGCGCAGCGGTCTGACCGGTTTCATCGCCGGCTTGGCTCGAAGCCCGATCGCGGCGCAAGGCGTGACCATCAACGGACTGTTGCCGGGCGCCTTCGACACGGATCGGTTGCGCACGACGATGGTGGCTGCTGCGAAGAACTCGGGCAAGGACCTGGCGGCTGTCGACGAGTCGCGCAAGGCAGGGATTCCGGCCCGGCGCTATGGCACTGCCGAGGAGTTCGGTGAGGTCTGCGCTTTCATTTGCAGCGTGCAGGCTGGGTATTTGACAGGGCAGAACATCTTGCTGGATGGCGGGGCGTACCCCGGAACGTTCTAGACCGCCGCGCCTCGGTCGCCCGTGCGCACCAGGTAGGGGACCCCGGTCGGCGACCCCGGCATAGAAAGGTCGCTTCGCAACTGCCAATTTGTTCGCACCTCGCGAAGGTGCGCATTCCGCCTGTCGTCCGGCGGGCGCCGCAGGTCGCCCCCGTCTAGATAATTGCTGTCAGTGGGACTGTTGTTCCGCTCCAATGGCGACCGGCTTCACTGAAGAACACTGCTCACCATGGCACGAGATCGTCGCTCCCGCGGATTCACGCTCATCGAGTTGATGATCACTGTGGCCATCGTCGGCATTCTCTCGGCCATCGCCTATCCCAGTTACCAGGAGTACGTGAGGCGTGCCGCCCGGTCCGCTGCACAGAGCTACATGCTCACCATTGCGGCCAAGCAGGAGCAGTACATGCTCGATGCTCGGAGCTACTCCGGAACGATCGGAACCGGGGGCCTGGCATTGACAGCCCCTTCTGAAACTGTAGGGCGCTATACGTTCTCGACGACGCCGGCCGCAGGGCCACCGCCGACGTATTCGATCACAGCCGTCGCTGTCGGGATGCAGGCCGTGGATGGCAATCTCGGGTTGACCAGTGCGGGCGTGAAGACTCCGGCCGGGAAATGGTGAGGCTTTTCGATGCAGCAATCTGAATCCAGACGACCGCAGAGCGGCTTCACGCTGATCGAGTTGATGGTGACCGTCGCGGTCCTGGTGATTCTGCTGGCCGTCGCCATTCCTTCGATGAGCACCTTCGTGTCGTCGCAACGCGTGAAGACCAGCTCGTTCGATGTCTACGCGGCATTGATGTATGCACGGAGCGAGGCCATCAAGCGGCGCAGCAATGTCAGCGTCGTTTCCGCGACGACCGACTGGAGCAGCGGCTGGACTGTGCAGGACGACGCGACAGCCGCCGTTTTGCGCAGCCAGGACGCCACCAAGGGCGTTGTCGTCACGGCCAGCACAGCGACCATCACGTACAAGCTCGACGGGCGGTTGGCGACGGGCAGCGCGCTGGTCGAGGTCGCCTCGCAGACGAACAGCAATCAGGCGGGGCGGCGCTGCCTCAGCGTCGATACCACCGGGCTACCCAAGTCGCGCACGCTGACGGGGAGTGCGACATGCCCATGAGATCGTTGCGCCTCCCGCATCGGGCCCGGCCCATCCGCGGCGGACGCCGTCAGGACCGCGGCTTCACGATGATCGAAGTGCTGATCGCGGTCGTGGTGGTTCTGTTCGGACTCTTGGGTCTGGCCGGCGTGCAAGTGCGTGCGCTGCAGGCCGAGTTCGAGTCGTATCAGCGCAAGCAGGCGTTCTTGCTCCTGCAGGACATGGTCGACCGCATCCAGGCCAACCGCGTCGTGGCGAGTTGCTATGCGCTGACGACGGCCGGCACCGGCTCGCCCTATGCGGGGACCGGCGCGACCCTCCCCAGTTGCACGGCGGGCAGCACGGCGGTCCAGGCGGTCGCCAACGACGACCTGGCCAAATGGAGCGCTACGCTGCAGGGCGCGGCCGTCGCGGCGACATCCGCGGCGAGCGCCCCGAGCATCGGCGCCATGATCGGCGCGAGGGGCTGCATCACGGCGGACGGCGGCGGGGTCTACACCGTATCGGTCGCGTGGCAGGGGATGAGCGCCACGGCCGCACCACCGGCCGCCTTGAAGTGCGGCACCGGCCAGTACGGCGCGGACGACGCGCTGCGCCGTGTCGTCAGCGCGACGATTCAAGTGGCGACCTTGAACTGAGGGAGGCCATGCGATGACGTCCACCCAACTTCTGCCGCGCCATCGGCGTCGGCTTGCGCTCGGTCTCTCGCTGGTCGAGCTGATGGTCTCTCTCGCGCTGGGCTTGCTGCTCATCAGCGGGATGCTCACGCTGCTCGCACGCAACAGCGAGACGCGGGGCGAGATCGAGAAGGCCGGCCGTCAGGTCGAGAACGGCCGCTATGCGATCCAGCGCCTGTCGGAGGACATCCATCACGCAGGGTTCTACGGTGAGTTCTACGACCTGCCGGCCGGGACTTCGCTGCCAAATCCTTGCGATATCACGCTCACCGGGATCAAGACGGCCATGTCGTTCCCGATCCAGGCTTCGATCGCCGCGGGGACACCGCCATCGTGCATCGATACCGCCGACTTCGTGGCCGGCACGCACGTTCTCGTGCTTCGCTTTGCCAGTCCTGTCTACACGCTGGGGCTCGTCGGGGGCAATGGCTACGACGGCTGGGGCACGGGGACCGCGACGAGCGCGAACCTTGCCGGAGGCGTCGTCTACATGCAGCCGTATGTCGAAGGCGTCAATTTCGCGACGCTGACGAGCAGTCCGACCGCGACGACGCTGTTCCCGGCCTATCAAGTTCGAGGTGCCGGAGGCGGTTTCGTCAATGCGCCGGTGTACCGCTACATCACGCGGCTCTATTTCATCAGCCCCTGCAGCCGGCCGGCGAGCGGTGTCCACTGCTCGGCGTCGGCAGACGATGGGAATCCGATCCCGACGCTGAAGATGGTCGAACTCGGA
>JBDSAB010000619.1:0-3025 GCA_039922395.1 Caldimonas sp. | reverse complement strand
AGCTCGATGCTGTCGCCGACCTTGACTTCGCGCGACGGCTTGGCGGGCAGGCCATTGACGCTGATCCGCCCCTTGCCGATCTCCTCGCTCGACAGCCCGCGTGTCTTGTAGAAGCGGGCTGCCCATAACCACTTGTCGAGCCTCACACCGATCATCCAGATCCTCCGAGTTCGCCGGGACAGGCAGCAAATCGCGCGCCCGTGGAAGCGCTCAAACCTTGGCTCCCAATCGCTGCGCGCGTTGACGCCGCTCGTCGAGTTGCTGGGCCGGCGGCGGACTTCCGGTGTCCCAGCCTTGCAGATGCCTCAGGGTCAACTCGACCAGCGCGAGAATCCATTCGTGCTGATCGTTCAGGCACGGGATGTAGTGGAAGGAGCGGCCGCCGGCGCCGAGGTACGCGGCGCGCGCCTCGAGCGCGATCTCTTCAAGCGTCTCGAGGCAGTCCGATGTGAACCCGGGGCACAGGACGTCGACGCGATCCACGCCCTGGCGCGCCAGCGCGATCAGGGTCGGCTCGGTGTACGGCTGCAGCCACTCGGCCTTGCCGAAGCGGCTCTGGAACGTGACCAGCAGCTGATCGGGCTTGAGGTCGAGGCGCTCACCGAGCAGCCGTGCAGTCTTCTGGCATTCGCAGTGGTAGGGATCGCCAAGCATCAAGGTGCGCTTCGGTACGCCATGAAAGCTGAGCACGAGGCGGCTGCCGCGACCGTGGGTCTGCCAGTAGTCGGTGACCCGACGGGCCAGCGCGTTGATGTAGCCGGGATCGTCGTGGAACCGGTTCACGAAGCGCAGCTCGGGCAGCGTGCGGACGGTCTGGCCCCACGCAGCGACGGCGTCGAAGACGCTCGCCGTCGTCGGGCCGGAATACTGGGGATAGAGCGGGAGGATCAGCACGCGGGTCGCGCCGGCGGCCTTGACCTCGTCGAGCGCCGAAGCGATCGAAGGCGACCCGTAGCGCATCGCATGGCGGACCAGCACCCGGTGCCCGCGCTGCCCGAGGTAGCCGCCGAGCATCTTCGCCTGCTTGACCGTCCAGGTCTTCAACGGCGAGCCATCGGGTGTCCAGATCGTCGCGTACTTGCGCGCGGATCGGGCAGGGCGAGTGCGCAGGATGACGCCATGCAGCAAAGGCAACCACACCGCGCGGGGAATCTCGACGACCCGCGGGTCGCTGAGAAACTCCCGCAGATAGCGGCGCAAGGCGGCAGGCGTGGGTTCGTCGGGCGTCCCGAGGTTGCACAGCACAACGGCGGTGGACGACGGGGCGGCGTGCTGGAACTCCGGCTCGGCGGCAAAACTCATCGAATCAGGGCCGTCGCGTCGGCTTCGGGGCAGCGCCGCGCTGCGTCTCCGCAAACCGCAGGATCTCGAACCGAACGCTAGGGCTGAGCGCGTCGGTCGGCGGCGTGCCGAGACCGATGACGCCGCTGCCGTGCAAGGTGCAGGCGCCACGCCGGAGGCTGATCAGCTCCGGGTCGTGATCGAAGCGAACGTAGGTCCCGTTGTAGCTGAGGTCGACGAGCTGGAATGTGCCGCCGTGCCAGTCGATGCGGGCGTGCGAACGCGATACGCGGTTGTCGTCGATGGTGTAGGTGGCCTGCAGGCTTCGGCCCAGGATCACCGGCATGCTGGCGCCCGCGTACACGCGGTCGACGTCAAGCCAGATCAGCCGGATGCACTCGGGCTCGACCGCGGCCGGCGTTTCGACGTCGCCGTACGCGGTCGCCGCGGTGTCGCCAAAACTGCGCAGCGGCTCCTGGAGGTAGACATGAACCGGCTCGGCGCGGCCGCGCAGCTGGATCTTGTCGAGACTGCGAAAGCGCGCGCGTTCCCATTCGCCCAGGCCCTCGAGGATGCGCGCCGTCGCCAGCGTCTCGTTGTCGCCGGCATGGTCGAGCAGACGCGCGGCGACGTTGACGGCGTCGCCGAAGATGTCGCCCGACATCTCGACCACCTCGCCATGCGCCAACGCGATCTGCAGTTTCAGTGTGACGCGGTCGAAGCGGGTCGCCGCCATGTCGGCGCCGAGCGCGCCGACGCTCGACAGGGCATCGTGCATCTTCTCGGCGGCCGAGGCGCCCTGGGCCGGTGACGGCAGCATCGCCATCAAGCCGTCGCCGAGCGTCTTGACGACGGTGCCGCCGTGGGTCGAGACGATCGTCGCGAGGAGGGCCACGCTGCGCGTCACCACCGCCGTCGCGTCGGCGTTGCCGAGCGTCTCGTACATCGATGTACTGCCGCGCAGGTCCGCGAAGAGGACGGTGCGCTCGACAGTCTGAATCATGCGGGGCGCGGGGTCGAGGGAGGCATTGGCGCCAGTTTATCGCCCCCGCGAGCGCCATGAAAAAGGGCTTCGCCTGAAAAGCGAAGCCCCTTGTAACGGCGGCGTGTCAGAGCGTATCGAGGTAGGTCCGCAGCTTGTCTGAGCGGCTCGGGTGCTTCAGCTTTCGGATTGCCTTCGCTTCGATCTGCCGGATCCGCTCGCGCGTCACGTCGAACTGCTTGCCGACTTCCTCGAGCGTGTGGTCGGTGTTCATCTCGATGCCGAAGCGCATGCGCAGCACCTTGGCCTCGCGCGGGGTCAGCCCGCCGAGCACGTCGCGCACGGTTTCGTGCAGGCCGGTGCCGGTCGCGGCCTCGACCGGCGATTCGATGCTCTGGTCCTCGATGAAGTCGCCCAGATGCGAGTCCTCGTCGTCGCCGATCGGGGTCTCCATGGAGATCGGCTCCTTCGCGATCTTCAGTACCTTGCGGATCTTGTCCTCGGGCATTTCCATCTTTTCAGCCAGCTCGTCGGGCGTGGGTTCGCGACCCATTTCCTGGAGCATCTGGCGGCTGATCCGGTTCAACTTGTTGATCGTTTCGATCATGTGCACCGGGATGCGGATGGTGCGCGCCTGGTCGGCGATCGAACGCGTGATGGCCTGACGAATCCACCACGTTGCATACGTCGAAAACTTGTAACCGCGACGGTATTCGAACTTGTCGACAGCCTTCATCAGGCCGATGTTGCCTTCCTGGATCA
>JBDSAB010000618.1:0-8764 GCA_039922395.1 Caldimonas sp. | reverse complement strand
CGCGGCAACCGGGTCGGCATCTGGGCGCCGAACCGGCACGAGTGGGTCGTCACCCAATTCGCGACCGCGCGGATCGGCCTCGTGCTGGTCAACATCAATCCGGCGTACCGGACGACCGAGCTCGAATACGCATTGAAGAAGGTCGGCTGCCGCGCGCTCGTGATGGCGCGCCGCCACAAGTCGAGCGACTACCTCGGCATGCTCGGCGAGATCGCGCCCGAGGTCCACTTCCAGGGTGCCAGCGAGATGCTCGACAGCGCGCGCCTGCCGGACCTGAAGCACGTCGTGCTGCTCGGCGACGGGCCGGTGCCGCCGCGCGCTCTGTCGTACGCCCAGGTGGTCGCACTCGGCGGGCCGGCGCAGCGCGCGCGGCTCGACGCGCTGAGCGCGGCGCTCGACCCGGACGACGCGATCAACATCCAGTTCACGAGCGGCACCACCGGTTCGCCGAAAGGTGCGACCTTGTCGCACTTCAACATCGTCAACAACGCGCGCTACTGCGCGAAGGCGATGGCGCTCGGCCCGCAGGACCGCCTGTGCATCCCGGTGCCGCTGTACCACTGCTTCGGGATGGTGCTCGGCGTGTTGTGCGCGACTGCGTCGGGCGCGGCGATGGTGTTCCCCGGCGAGAGCTTCGACGCCGCCGACACCTTGAGATCGATTGCAAAGCACCGCTGCACCGCGCTGCACGGCGTGCCGACGATGTTCACCGCGATGCTCGAGGAGCCGACGTTTGCGCAGCACGACGTCTCGACCTTGCGCACCGGCATCATGGCCGGCGCGCCCTGCCCGATCGAGACGATGCGCAAGGTGATCGCGCAGATGCACCTGCGCGAGATCACGATCGCCTACGGCATGACCGAGACCTCGCCGATCTCGTTCCAGTCGAGCCTGGACGATCCGATCGAGCGCCGCGTCTCGACGGTGGGCCGGATCCAGCCGCACCTCGAGGTCAAGATCGTCGACGCCGAAGGCCGCATCGTGCCGATCGGCCAGCCCGGCGAGCTGTGCACGCGCGGCTACGCGGTGATGCGCGGCTACTGGGAGGACGAGGCGCGCACGCGCGAGGCGATCGATCCGGCCGGCTGGATGCACACCGGCGACCTCGCGACGATCGATGCCGAGGGCTACTGCAACATCGTCGGCCGCGTCAAGGACATGCTGATCCGCGGCGGCGAGAACGTCTACCCGCGCGAGATCGAGGAGTACCTGCTGCGCCACCCTGCCGTGCAGGACGTGCAGGTGTTCGGCGTGCCCGACCCGAAGTACGGCGAGGAGGTCTGCGCCTGGATCGTCGCGCGCCGTGGCCAGGCGCTCGACGAGCAGCAGGTGCGCGAGTTCTGCCGTGGCCAGATCGCGCACTACAAGGTGCCGCGCTACGTGCGCATCGTCGACGCGTTCCCGCTGACCGCGACCGGCAAGGCGCAGAAATTCGAGATGAGGAAGGCGATGGTCGAATCGCTCGGCCTCCACGAGCAGCGAACCGCGTGACGCGTCCAGCGGTGTGGCCCGCGCGCCGCGCCGTGCCGCCGAACCCGCCGTTCGGCCTGCGCAAGCGCCGTATCCGAACGGTGGCGGGCGGTCGAATGCAGGTCAGAATGCCGCACCGAGCCCCGCATGACCCTGACCGAACTCCGCTACATCGTCGCCGTGGCCCGCGAGAAGCATTTCGGCCGCGCCGCCGAAGCCTGCTTCGTCTCGCAGCCGACCCTGAGCGTGTCGATCAAGAAGCTGGAAGAGGAGCTCGGCGTGCGCATCTTCGAGCGCGGCGCCAACGAGGTCAGCGTGACGCCGCTCGGCGACGAGATCGTCCGGCAGGCGCAGTCGGTGATCGAGCAGGCGGCCGGCATCAAGGAGATCGCCAAGCGCCGCAAGGACCCGCTGACCGGGCCGCTCCGCCTCGGCGTGATCTACACGATCGGACCGTACCTGCTGCCCGACCTCGTGCGCCATGCGATCGAGCGGGTGCCGCAGATGCCGCTGATGCTGCAGGAGAACTTCACCGCCCGGCTGCTCGACATGCTGCGCACCGGCGAGCTCGACTGCGCGATCATGGCCGAGCCGTTCCCGGACACCGGGCTCGCGATTGCGCCGCTCTACGACGAGCCGTTCATGGTCGCGCTGCCGAAGGCGCATCCGCTCGCCAAGCGCAAGTCGATCGCCGCCGAGGAGCTGAAGGACGAGAAGATGCTGCTGCTCGGCACCGGGCACTGCTTTCGCGACCACGTGCTCGAGGTCTGCCCCGAATACGCCCGCTTCGCGAGCGACGCCGAAGGCATGCGCAAGACTTTCGAGGGCTCGTCGCTCGAGACCATCAAATACATGGTCGCATCCGGTGTGGGTCTGACGGTCGTGCCGCGCCTGTCGGTCACGCCGGACGCCCAGGCGCAGCCGCACGTCGTCTACGTGCCGTTCGCCAAGCCGGTACCGACCCGCCGTGTGGTGCTGGCCTGGCGCCGCAGCTTCACGCGCTACGAGGCGATCGCAGCGTTGCGCAACGTGATCTACGCGTGTCCGCTGCAGGGAGTCAAGCGGCTCACCGAATTGGCCGCGGCGCCGTGACCCACTGACGCCGCTCGCCTGGGTCCTATGGCTCCGGTAGACCGATTCAATGGAAACCGCCCGAAGCGATGACTATCCTAGTCACCAGGCTCGGCACGAAACCAGCGTGTCGCATGCGGCCCCTCCAAGGGCATTCACTTCCATCCTTCATGAGGGAACAAGACATGGCCAAGCAGAGCGGACCGAGCGGTCCTCGCATCAACATCGGCATCAGCGAGGAAGACCGCGCAGCGATCGCCGGCGGCCTGTCGCGCCTGCTCGCCGACACCTACACGCTGTACCTGACGACCCACAACTTCCACTGGAACGTGACCGGGCCGATGTTCAACACGCTGCACCTGATGTTCATGACGCAGTACACCGAGTTGTGGAACGCGGTCGACCCTGTCGCCGAGCGCATCCGCTCGCTCGGCCATCCGGCGCCGGGTTCGTATTCGCAATTCGGCGAGCTGAGCTCGATCAAGGACGTGCCGCGCGACCCGCCGAAGGCGCTCGAGATGGTTGCGATCCTGGTCGAGGGCCACGAGGCGGTCGCGCGGACCGCACGCAGCATCTTCCCGCTCGCCGAGAAGGCCGGCGACGAGCCGACCGCCGACCTGCTGACGCAGCGTCTCGCGATCCACGAGCAGACCGCCTGGATGCTGCGCAGCCTGTTGCAGGACTAGTCGCGTGACGGCCCCTGTGCCTCGCATCGTCACGGGGATAATCGAGGTTTTACGTCTGGCCGGTCGCGTTCGTGACCCGGCGCCCCCATGTCCGACCTCACGCCCCAGGTGCGCCGCCGCCGCACCTTCGCGATCATTTCCCACCCCGACGCCGGCAAGACGACGCTGACCGAGAAGCTGCTGCTGTTCTCCGGCGCGATCCAGATCGCCGGCTCGGTGAAGGCGCGCAAGGCGAGCCGGCATGCGACGTCCGACTGGATGGAGATCGAGAAGCAGCGCGGCATCTCGGTCGCGTCGTCGGTGATGCAGATGGAGTACCGCGACTGCGTCATCAACCTGCTCGACACCCCCGGCCACCAGGACTTCTCGGAAGACACCTACCGCGTGCTGACCGCCGTCGACGCCGCGCTGATGGTGATCGACGCGGCGAACGGCGTCGAGCCGCAGACGCGCCGCCTGCTGCAGGTCTGCCGTGCCCGCAATACGCCGATCCTGACCTTCGTCAACAAGATGGACCGCGAGGTGCAGGAGCCGCTCGTCCTGATGGACGAGATCGAGCGCGAGCTCGGCATGGAGGTCGTGCCGTTCACCTGGCCGGTCGGCATGGGCAAGCACTTCCACGGCGTGATGGACCTGCGCGAAAAGCAGATGCGCGTCTTCAAGGGCGGCGAGGACCGCAACAAGGGCGATGACGAGATCCTCGCCGGTCTCGACAACCCGGCCTATGCCGAGCGCTTCGGCATGCAGTACGAGCAGGCCCACGGCGAGATCGAGCTGCTCACCGATGCGGCCCCGCCGTTCGACCGCGCGCAGTTCCTCGCCGGCAGGCAGACGCCGATGTTCTTCGGCTCCGCGGTCAACAACTTCGGCGTGCGCGAGGTGCTGGACGCGCTGGTCGACCTGGCGCCGTCGCCCGGTCCGCGCATGGCGATCCAGCGCGAGGTCGCGCCCGACGAGCCGAAGCTCTCCGGCGTCGTCTTCAAGATCCAGGCCAACATGGACCCGGCGCACCGCGACCGGATCGCGTTCGTGCGCGTCGCATCGGGGCATTTCGAGCGCGGCATGCGGCTGAAGGTCGTGCGCTCGGGCAAGGAGCTGCGGCCGAACACCGTCGTCAGCTTCCTGTCGCAGCGCCGCGAGCTGCTCGACGAGGCGTTCGCCGGCGACATCATCGGCATTCCGAACCACGGCGTGCTGCAGCTCGGCGACACCTTGACCGAAGGCGAGTCGCTGCAGTTCACCGGGCTTCCATTCTTCGCGCCCGAGCTGTTCCGCAGCGTCGAGGTCGCCGACCCGCTCCGCACCAAGCAGCTGAAGGCGGGCCTGACGCAGCTCGGCGAGGAAGGCGCGATCCAGGTGTTCCGCCCGCTCGGCGGCTCGCTGTTGCTGCTCGGCGCGGTCGGACAGTTGCAGTTCGAGGTCGTCGCGCACCGGCTCGAGCATGAGTACGGCGTGAAGGCGCGCATCCTGCCGAGCCGCTTCCAGGTCGCGCGCTGGGTCACCTGCGAGCCGGAAGATGGTGGCGCGAAGGAGCTGCAGCGCTTCATCGACGACAACGCGCACCGCGTCGCCTACGACGCGGTCGATGCCCCGACGGTGCTCGTCGAATACGCGCCCGAGTTGCGTGCGATCGAGTCGAACTGGCCGAAGATCAAGTTCCACGCACTGCGCGAGCATGCGGGGCTGGTGTTCCAGCGGCAGCTCGAGGGCTGAAAACGCGCTGCCTCGGAGTCGACAATCGCCCGATGGCCACCGAAGCCGCCGCGCGCTCGCGCTTCTCCCTCTACCTCGACCTGATCCGCTGGGACCGTCCGGCCGGCACCTACCTGCTGCTGTGGCCGACCTTGTCGGCGTTGTGGATCGCGGCCGGCGGATTTCCCGGCTGGCATCTCGTCGTCGTCTTCGTGCTCGGCACCTTCCTGATGCGCAGCGCCGGTTGTGCGGTCAACGACGTCGCCGACCGCGAGTTCGACCGCCACGTCAAGCGCACCGCGAACCGGCCGGTCACGAGCGGCGCGATCGCACCGCGCCAGGCGCTGACGCTCGGCGCCGCATTGACGCTCGCCGCCTTCGGGCTGGTGCTGACGACCAACGCGACCGCGATCGCGTGGAGCGTCGCGGCGCTTGCGATTGCAGTGCTGTATCCGTTCAGCAAGCGCTTCGTCTCGATGCCACAGGCGGTCCTCGGCGTCGCCTTCAGCTTCGGCATCCCGATGGCGTTCGCGGCGGTGCGGGGCGACGTGCCGTGGCTTGCCACGGCCTTGCTCATTGGCAACCTGTTCTGGGTTCTCGCCTATGACACCGAGTACGCGATGGTCGATCGCGACGACGACCTGAAGATCGGCATCCAGACCTCGGCCATCACGCTTGGCCACTTCGACGTCGCTGCGGTGATGGCGTTCTACGCGATCTTCCTCTCCATCTGGGCCGCGATCGGCATGCAGATCGGACTCGGCGCGCCGTACTACGTCGGGCTCGGCGCGGCCGCGCTGCAGGCGGCCTGGCACTACACGCTGATCCGCGACCGCTCGCGCGACGGCGCGTTCCGCGCGTTCCGGCTGAACCATTGGGTCGGCTTCGCGGTCTTCGCGGGCGTCGCCGGCGCGACCGCGCTGGCCTGACCGGCGCACGCCGGTGACGCCTTTCGTGCTGGCCTGAATTGCGCGTGCAGGTGACGCCCTCCGTGCCGGCGCGCGCGCCCCCCACGATCGCCGCGCGGATCGCGCGCCTGGCGGTCGCGCTGATCGTCGCCGGCGCAGTGCTGCTGTCGATCGGCTACCGACTCGGTCCCGAGCGTTTCTGGTCGCTGGCCCTCGTCGAGTACCTGCCGTACCCGGTCCACCTGATGCCGGCGCTCGGCGGGATCCTGATCTCCTTCGCGCTCGGCTGGGTGTGGCGCGTTGCTGCGCTGCTCAGCCTTGCCCTCGTCCTCGGGCCGGTGATGGGGCTCGAACTGAATACCGGCGACGAGGCGCAAGGCCGCAAACCACTGCGTGTGCTCACCTACAACATTAAGGCCTACCGCGCTGCGGGGCACCCGGACGGCTACGCGCGGCTCGCGCAGGAGATCCGTCGGCACCGCCCCGACATCGTCGCGTTGCAGGACGCCAACGAACCGTCGGTGCTGCGGCGTCTCGGGATCGGTCCGGTGGCCACGCTGACCGGCTTGCCGTACCGCTACGCCTTCGGCCAGTTCACGCTGGCCAGCCGCTTTCCGCTGCGCGAATGCGCACCGAGCACGAACGCCGCCGGCGAGTTCATCGACACCTGGGTGCGCTGCATCGTCGACATCGGCGGCCGCGAGGTCGATCTCTACAGCGCGCACCTGCCGACGCCGCGCCAGGGGCTCAACGCGGCACGCACCGAAGCGCTCGACGGCGTCGAGGACTGGGAGCAGAACGTCGCCGCGCGGATGGCGCGGGCGCGCGACCTCGCGAAGGCGGTCGGCGCGCGCAGCCGGCCGGTGATCGTCGCCGGCGACCTGAACGCGCCGCCGCCGTCGCTCGCGGTCCGGACGCTGCTCGACACCGGCCTGCGCGACGCGTTCGGGCGCGCCGGGGTCGGCTTCGGCTACACCTATGGCCACGCGCTGCGGCCCGGCTTCTCGTTCCTGCGTCTCGACCACGTGCTGGTCAGCGCGGAGATCGGCGTGGCCGCGTGCACGGTCGGGTCGGAGACGGCGTCCGAGCATCGACCGGTGATCGCCGACCTGTGGCTGCCGCCCTGATGCGCGACAGCTTTCTCGTGGCCGGCGGGGCTGGGTCGGTCATGCCCTTGAGTCCTCGGCGCGGCGCAATCCCCGGCATCATCGAGTCCGTGCACAACATCCCGCTGCAGCACCGATGATCGCGGCCTTCGAAAAGGCCGGCCTGATCGTCCTCGAGCGCGGCTGGCTGTCGTCGAACAACATCCTGTTCGGGACGGCGAATCCGGACCACGAGACGGTGCTCGTCGATACCGGCTACTGGACCCACGCGCCGCAGACCGTCGCTCTGGTGCGCCGCCTGCTCGGCGGCCGGCCGCTGCAGCGCATCGTCAACACCCACCTCCACTCGGACCACTGCGGCGGCAACCACGCGCTGCAGCAGGCTTACGGCTGCGCGGTCGACGTGCCGGCCGGCGAAGCCGACAACGTCGATCGCTGGGACGAGACGATGCTGACCTACCGCGAGACCGGCCAGGGTTGCCCGCGCTTCGAGCGCACCGGCGTGCTGCAGGCCGGCACCGAGATCGAGCTCGCCGGCCGGCGCTGGCAGGTGATCGCGTCGCCCGGCCACGATCCCGAGTCGATGGTGCTTTACGAGCCGGAGCTCGAGCTGCTGATCTCGGCCGACGCGCTGTGGGAGAACGGCTTCGGCATCGTCTTCCCGGAGCTCGAGGGCAGCAGCGGCTTCGATGCGGTCGCGGCCACGCTCGACCGCCTCGCGGCGCTGCGCGTGCGCGCGGTGATTCCCGGTCACGGCCCGGCGTTCGACGACTTTACCGGCGCCATCGGGCGCGCCCGGCGCCGCCTCGATGCGCTGGTCGCCGACCCGAGCCGGCATGCCCGCCACGCCGCGAAGGTCATGATCAAGTTCCACCTGATGGAGCTGCAGACGCAGCCGCGCGCTGCGCTGGGGGCGTGGCTCGAGGCGAACGCGCTGATCGCAGGCGTGCACCGCCTGCACTTCGGCGACGTCCCGTTCGGCGCCTGGTTCGACACGCTGATCGGCGAGCTCTGCGCCAGCGGCGCACTGCGCCTGCGCGGCAGCGTCGTCGAGGACGCCGCCTGAGCCGTCTCACCCGCGGCGAGCGACGCCGCGCCGTCAGCCGCGCAACAACTCGTCGCTGATGATGATCTTGCGGACCTCGGTCGTGCCGGCACCGATCTCGAGCAACTTGATCGTGCGGTAGAGCCGGTTCACTTCCGACTCCCAGATGTAGCCGTAGCCGCCGTGGATCTGCACGGCCTCGTTCAGCACCTTGTTCATCGTGTCGGCCGCGAACATCACGGAGGCGGCACTGATCTTGTGGATCTCGCCGCGGCCGCCGCCGCCGACCTCGAGGTGGTTCGCGGCGCGCAGCGCCTGGTAGGTGAAGAGCCGCATCGACTCGACCCCCACGTACATCTCGGCGAGCTTGCCGCGGATCAACTGGAAGTTGCCGATCGGCTGCCCGAACTGCTGGCGCGTGCGCGCGTAGTCGATCGAGATCTCGAGTGCACGCTCGGCGATGCCGAGGCAGAGCGGCGCGACCATCGTGCGTTCGAGATCGAGCCCGCTCATCACGACCTTGACGCCGCGGTCCTCCTCGCCGAGCAGGTTGGCGGCCGGCACGCGGCAGTTCTCGAACACCAGCTCGCCGGTCTGGCTGCCGCGAAAACCCATCTTCACGAGCTTCTGCGCGACCTTGAAACCGGCAAAGCCTTTCTCGACGATGAACGCCGAGATGCCCTTCGCGCCCTTCTCGCGATCGGTCTTCGCGTAGACCAGCAGCACATCGGCGACCGGCCCGTTGGTGATGAAGATCTTGCTGCCGTTCAGCAGGTAGTCGCTGCC
>JBDSAB010000617.1:0-6253 GCA_039922395.1 Caldimonas sp. | reverse complement strand
TCTGGGGGCTGCTCGAGAAGTTCGCGCCGACCTTCCTCGCCGGCATGCCCTGCATCGCGAAGCCGGCCACCGCGACGAGCTATCTGACCGAGGCGCTGGTCCGGCTGATGTTCGACTCGGGCCTGCTGCCGAAGGGCAGCCTGCAGCTCGTCATCGGTGGCACCGGCGATTTGCTGGACCGTCTCGAGAGCCAGGACGTCGTGACCTTCACCGGCTCGGCGGACACCGCGGCGAAGCTGCGCGCAAACCGCAACCTGATCGGCAAATCGATTCCGTTCAACGCCGAAGCCGACTCGCTGAACTGCGCGATCCTCGCGCCCGACGTCACGCCGGACGACGAGGAGTTCGACCTGTTCGTCAAGGAGGTCGTGCGCGAGATGACCGTGAAAGCCGGCCAGAAGTGCACCGCGATCCGGCGCGCGATCGTTCCGCGCCAGCATCTCGACGCGGTGGCGTCCCGCATGCGCGACCGTCTTGCCAAGGTCGTCGTCGGCGATCCGTCGGTCGAGGGCGTGCGGATGGGCGCGCTCGCGTCGGCGGCCCAGGTTCGCGACGTCGCCGAGCGAGTCGGCACGCTCGCGCACGGCAACGAGATCGTGTTCGGCGCGTCGTCCGGCTTCGCGCCGGTCGGCGAGGGCGTTGCGAACGGCTCGTTCTTCGCGCCGACCCTGCTGTTGTGCCGAAGCGGGACCGACCAGGCGGCAGCGCACGACATCGAGGCGTTCGGGCCGGTCAGCACGCTGATGGCGTATGACGCGGCGGGAGGATCGATCGACGAGGCGCTCACGCTCGCGGCACTCGGTAAAGGCAGCCTGGTGGCGACATTGGTGACGCGCGACCCACGCATCGCGGCGAAGGCGGTGCCGATCGCTGCGGCGTGGCACGGCCGCATCCTGGTCCTCGATCGCGAGGCGGCGGCCGAGTCGACCGGCCACGGCTCGCCATTGCCGCAGTTGAAGCACGGCGGTCCCGGGCGGGCCGGCGGCGGCGAGGAGCTCGGCGGCATCCGCGCGGTCAACCACTACCTGCAGCGCGCCGCGGTGCAGGGCTCGCCGACGATGATCGCGGCGGTGACCGGCGAATACGTCCGCGGCGCCGCGCTGCGGGAGGGCGAGATCCATCCGTTCCGCAAGCACTTCGAGGAGTTGGCGATCGGCGATTCGCTGCTGACGCATCGGCGTACCGTGGGTGAGGCCGACATCGTCAACTTCGGCGGCATCTCGGGCGACTACTTCTACATGCACTTCGACGAGATCGCTGCGCGCGAGTCGGCGTTCGGCAAGCGCATCGCCCACGGCTACTTCGTGCTGTCGGCGGCGGCCGGACTGTTCGTCTCGCCGGCCGAGGGACCGGTGCTCGCGAACTACGGCCTCGACACGCTGCGCTTTGTCAAGCCGGTCGGGATCGGCGACACGATCCGCGCGCGTCTCACCTGCAAGCGCAAGATCGATCGCAACCGCAAGGATGCGAAAGGCGTCGGCCAGGGCGTCGTCGCGTGGGATGTCGAAGTCACGAACCAGGACGGCGACGTCGTCGCCAGCTACGACATCCTGACCCTCGTCGCGAAGAAGTCCTGAGGGCTGCCCGCCGGGCCAATCGGCCGGGAAAACCCCTTCGGGCCGCCCGGGAGCGGGCTCCTAAAATCGTTGTGCAGTCGCACATGGAGGTTTTTGAATGGTCTCGACCCGCCGCGCCGGCGCTTCGCAGCCTGGCCCGACCGGGTCGGAGGTTGGGCGGCGCGTCCTGAAGAAGTATCCGAACCGACGTCTCTACGACACCAAGATCAGCAGCTACATCACGCTGGCCGACGTGAAGTCGATGGTGCTGAGCGGGATCGAGTTCGAGGTCCGTGACGCGAAGACCGGGGAGGACCTGACGCGCAGCATCCTGCTCCAGATCATCCTCGAGGAAGAGACCGGCGGCGTGCCGATCTTCTCGGCGCCGATGCTGTCGCAGATCATTCGTTTCTACGGTCACGCGATGCAGGGAATGATGGGGTCGTACCTCGAGAAGAACCTGCAGACCTTCACCGACATCCAGGCGCGCCTCGCCGAGCAGGCCAAGGGCCTCTACGAGCCGCAGGCGCAGACGCCGGAGATGTGGTCGCAGTTCCTGAAGGGCCAGGCGCCGATGGTCCAGAAGATGATGGGCAGCTACCTCGAGCAGTCGAGGAGCATGTTCGTGCAGATGCAGGAGCAGATGGCCAAGCAGGCCGGCTCGCTGTTTCCGGGCCTGCCTGGCATTCCCCCGCCCAAGCGCTGAGCGGCCGCCTTTCGCGTCGCACCGGGTCGATCGGGCCGCATCGGCGAAAATCGCCGGATGCTTGAAGAAATCACCGCGCCGAAGGCCGCACCGGCCGCCGCGCCGAAGATCGGCTTCGTGTCGCTCGGCTGCCCGAAGGCGCTGACCGACTCCGAACTGATCCTGACCCGCCTGCGAGCCGAAGGCTACGAGACCTCGAAGAGCTTCGCGGGTGCCGACCTGGTCGTCGTCAACACCTGCGGCTTCATCGACGATGCGGTGAAGGAAAGCCTCGACACGATCGGCGAGGCGCTGGCCGAGAACGGCAAGGTCATCGTGACCGGCTGCCTCGGCGCGAAGGCCGGCGCCGACGGCGGCAACCTGGTGCGCCAGATGCACCCGAGCGTGCTCGCGGTGACCGGGCCGCACGCGGCCGACGAGGTGATGACCGCGGTCCATGCGCACCTGCCGAAGCCGCACGACCCGTTCGTCGATCTGGTGCCGTCGACCTTCGCGCAGATCGGCGTCAAGCTGACGCCGCGCCACTACGCCTACCTGAAGATCAGCGAGGGCTGCAATCACCGCTGCACGTTCTGCATCATCCCGAGCTTGCGCGGCGACCTGGTCTCGCGTCCTATCGGCGACGTGCTCGGCGAAGCGCAGCGGCTGTTCGAGTCGGGTGTCAAGGAACTGCTCGTGATCAGCCAGGACACCAGCGCCTACGGCGTCGACGTCAAGTACCGCAGCGGCTTCTGGGAGGGCCGGCCGGTGCGCACGCGGATGACCGAACTTTGCGAGCGGCTGGCGGCGCTGGCGGAGCCGCACGGTGCCTGGGTCCGGCTCCACTATGTCTACCCCTATCCGCATGTCGACGAGATCCTGCCGCTGATGGCCGACGGGCGCATCCTGCCGTACCTCGACGTGCCGTTCCAGCACGCCCATCCCGATGTGCTGAAGCGCATGAAGCGACCGGCCAGCGGCGAGCGCAACCTGGAACGGCTGCAGCGCTGGCGCGCGGCCTGCCCTGAGCTTGTCGTTCGCAGCACGTTCATCGCCGGCTTTCCGGGCGAGACCGAGGCCGAGTTCGAATACCTGCTCGATTTCATGCGCGAGGCGCGCATCGACCGCGCCGGCTGCTTCGCGTATTCGCCAGTCGACGGCGCCCGTGCCAACGACCTGCCGGACGCGCTGCCGACGGCCGTGCGCGAAGAACGCCGCGCCCGCTTCATGGCCGTGGCCGAGGCGGTTTCGGCCGAGAAGCTGCGCGCACGGGTCGGCGCGACGATGCAGATCCTGGTCGATTCAGCGCCGGCGCTCGGCCGCAAGGGCGGCGTCGGCCGCAGCTATGCCGACGCGCCCGAGATCGACGGCCGGGTCACCTTGTTGCCGCCCGAGAAGGCGTCGCGCACCTTGAAGACCGGCGAGTTCACGCGCGCGCGGATCGTCGGCACCCAAGGCCACGATCTGGTTGGCGTGCCGGTTTGATGCGGTGATCGCTCCGGTGACTCGCCCATGAATTCCGAGGAACCGGTGCCCGACTCGACAGCACTGAGCACGTCGCTGATCCATCACCCATACCAGCCGCCGGGTGGTTTCGGCTCTGTGCAGCCGGCGGTGCACAAGGCGTCGACGGTGATCTTCGAGAACGTCGCCGCGCTGCGCGCGCGCGACTGGAAGCACAAGACCGGCTACACCTACGGCCTGCACGGCACGCCGACGAGCTTCATGCTCGAGGAGCGCATCGCGACGCTCGAGGGCGGCCTGCAGACCCTGATCGTGCCGAGCGGCCTCGCCGCGATCACCTTGGTCGACATGGCGTTGCTGTCGGCCGGCGACGAAGTGCTGCTGCCGGGCAACGCATACGGCCCGGGCAAGGAACTGGCCCGCAACGAGCTGGCTCGCTGGGGCATCGGCCATCGCTTCTACGATCCGGCGGACCCGGCGGCGCTGGTCGCGATGATCGGACCGGCGACCAAGCTGGTCTGGCTCGAGGCGGCCGGCTCGGTGACGATGGAATTCCCGGATCTGCCGGCGCTCGTTGCAGTCGTGCGCGAAAAGGGCGTGACGGTCGTGCTCGACAACACCTGGGGTGCCGGGATCGCGTTTGATGCGTTCGATCTCTGTCCCGGAGAGCAGCCGGCGCTCGGCGTCGACATCTCGGTGCAGGCGTTGACCAAGTACGCGTCGGGCGGCGCTGACTTGCTGATGGGATCGGTGACGACCCGCGACAACGCCTTGCACCTGCGGCTCAAGTTCACCCACATGCGGATGGGTTGGGGCGTCGGCGCCAACGACATCGAGGCGGTGCTGCGCTCGCTGCCGTCGCTCGAGATCCGCTATGCCGCCCAGGACCGCGCAGCTCGCACCCTGGCGACGTGGTGGCACTGCCGTCCTGAGGTAGCGCAGGTGCTGCATCCGGCGATCGCGCAATCGCCCGGCCATGCGCACTGGAAGGCCCTGTGCACGCAGGCCGCCGGATTGTTCTCGATCGTCTTCGATGCGCGTTACGGGTCGGCACAGATCGACGCGTTCCTCGATGCGCTTCGCCTCTACAAGCTCGGCTACTCGTGGGCCGGGCCGATCAGCCTCGTCGTCCCGTACGATCTATCGGTGCTGCGTCCAAACAGTGGGCAACGCGGCACGTTGGTGCGCTTCTCGATCGGTCTCGAAGGCGTCGACGACCTGATCGAGGATGCGCGCCAGGCACTCGCCGCGCTCGCCTGATGCGGTCGATCGCCGGCACGCCGATCGGATTCGAGGGGCGACGCCTTTTGTTGGGGGAGATCCGATGCGACGTGCAATTCACTGGGGCCGCGTCGTCGCGGCGATGCTGCTGGCAGGAAGCGCGCTGGCTTGCGCGCAGACACCGGTGAGCGCAGCATCGCAGCCCGCCGATCTGTTCGACTTCTGGGTCGGCGACTGGGACCTGACCTGGACCAACGAGGACGGCACCACCGGACGAGGCCGGAACCGCATCGACAAGATCCTCGACGGCGCCGTGGTCGAGGAGAAGTTCGAGGAGCTGGTGGCGGCCGGCGAAACCGCGCTGAAAGGCCGCTCGCTCACCGTGCGCGACAAGAAGAGCGGCATCTGGCGGCAATCGTGGGCCGACAACCAGGGCGGCTACTTCACGCTGACCACGCAGGTCGATGGCGCGCGCCGGATCCTGACGACCGAAGTCGTCAAGACGGCCGAGAAGGCCAGCGTCCAGCGCATGGTGTTCCACTCGATGTCGGCCGATGCCCTGATCTGGGACTGGGAAGGCAGCGCCGATGGCGGCACGACGTGGAAGCGGCTCTGGCGCATCGACTACAGGCGGCGCAAGGCGCCTTGATGTAGCCGGTCAGGCCTTCGGCTTTGACGAGACCTTCTGTCTCATCAGACGACCCTTCTCCCTTTCCCAGTCCTTCTTCTTCTCGGTGTTCCGCTTGTCGTGCTCGGCCTTGCCCTTGGCGAGGGCGATCTCCGCCTTCACGACGCCGCCCTTGTAGTGGAGATTCAGCGGCACGAGCGTGAAGCCCTTCTGCTCGACCTTGCCGATCAGCCGCTTGATTTCTTCCTTGTGCATCAAGAGCTTCTTGGTCCGATCGGCTTCGACCGGAACGTGGGTCGAGGTGGTGCGGAGCGCGTTGATGCGACAGCCGATCAGGTACAGCTCGCCATCGCGTATCACGACATAGCCGTCGGTCAGCTGCACCTGCCCGGCCCGGATCGCCTTGATCTCCCAGCCCTGCAGCACCATGCCTGCTTCGTGCCGCTCCTCGATGTGGTAGTCGAACAGGGCGCGGCGGTTTTCGGCAATCGACATGCGGGAGGGCAGTGGGGGAGGCGGGCTCGCGCACGGCACGAACCTACAATTTCTTCATTGTATGAAGCACGTCAAGAAGTCGGTCCTGCTCTGGTACTCGGCGCACGAGATGTACGCGCTGGTGACGGCGGTCGAGGACTATCCGCGCTTCCTGCCGTGGTGCGAGAAGGTCGACATCCTGCAGCGCGACGACGCCGGGCTGAC
>JBDSAB010000616.1:0-3367 GCA_039922395.1 Caldimonas sp. | reverse complement strand
AGCCGCTGCGCCGCCTCGCGCAACGTCAGTCGGGTGTGCGGCGGTGGAAAGTGCTGTGCCAGCAAAGCCGCATCGAACGGCACCCGCGCGATCCGGCACAGGCTGCCCAGGAGCCACAGCATGTCGTCGGTGCGTATCGGCGTATCCGCGGCCATCGAACCCGGCTCCCCTGGACGGCTGGGCGGCTCTGCGGCAGGTCCTGCCGTCTTGCGCTCAGCGTCGAACGTTTGTAGCGGAAGCGGTCCGGCGCGCCCATCCGCCCGAAGAGGGAGCGACGCGGGAATCATCGTGCAACTGAATCAATTTATACGACTGAGCATGTTTACCGATCGCAATCAACCTGAGAGCATGACCTTCGATGGATGCCTGGGAGCCGATCGATGGTGCGCTTTGACTATGCGGAGCCTGCGACGCTCGACGAGGCCGTCGCGCTGCTCGACGCCGGTGCGGGCCGGTCGGTGGTGTTCGCCGGCGGCACGGATCTGCTGGTGCAGATGCGCGAGAACGTGCGCACGCCGGCGCAGGTCGTCAACATCAAGAAGATCCTCGGTCTCGATGCGCTCGCGTTCGATCCGGTCGGCGGGCTGACGATCGGCGCGCTGACGACGACGCGTGAGATCGAGACCTCGGACCTCGTGCGCCGCCACTACGCCGGCCTGCACGCGGCGACCGTGCATTTCGCGTCGATCCAGGTGCGCCATCGGGCCACCGTGGTCGGCAACGTGTGCCGCGCCTCGCCCTCGGCGGACACGCTGCCGCCGCTGATCTCCGACGGGGCGGTGCTGCGCGTGCAGGGGCGCCAGGGCGTGCGCGAGGTCGCGGTCGAGGACTTCTGCACTGCGCCTGGCCGAACCGTGCTCGGTCCGGACGAACTGGTCACGCGCATCAGCGTGCCGGCGCCGCTGCCGCATACCGGCAAGGTCTATCTGAAGCATGGCCGCCGTACCGAGATGGAGCTGGCGACCGTCGGCGTCGCGGTCACACTGACGATGGACGGCGCGCGCTGCCGCGACGTGCGCATCGTGCTCGCCGCGGTCGCGCCGACGCCGCTGCGCGCGGTGGCCGCCGAAGCCGCGCTGCGCGCTCGTCCGGTCGATGCCGATTCGATCGCCGCGGCGGCGGCTGCGGCGATGGCCGAGTCGCGTCCCATCGGCGACGTGCGCGGCAGCGCCGAGTACCGGCGCGAGATGGTCGGCGTGCTGACCCGCCGCGCCCTGCAACAAGCCCTGGAGGCCGCCCGATGAAACGCATCGTCCCGTTGACCCTGAACGGCGAAGCCCGCGAACTGGTCGTCGAACCGCACCGCAGCCTGCTCGATGCCTTGCGCTGCGAAGGCGGCCTGACCGGCACCAAGAAAGGCTGCGACGTCGGCGAATGCGGCTCGTGCACCGTGCTGCTCGACGGCAAACCGGTCTGCGCGTGCCTGGTGCTCGCGGCCGAAGTCGGCGGCGCCGAGATCGTCACGATCGAGGGCGTGCAGCCATCGCCGGATCGGCTCGACCCGCTGCAGGAGAACTTCATGAAGTGCGGCGCCGCGCAGTGCGGCTTCTGCACGCCGGGGATCATCGTCGCGGCGAAGGCGCTGCTGGCCGAGAATCCGCAGCCGACGACCGACGAGATCCGTTTTGCACTGGCCGGCAACATCTGCCGCTGCACCGGGTACACCAAGATCATCGACGCGATCGCCATGACCGCGCGCGAACTGCAGGCGGAGGCCGCATGACCGCGCGCGATGCGATGGCGCTCGACCTCGAGGCCGCGCTGCCAGCCGCCACGCCGACCATCATCGGCACCAGCGTCAAGCGCACCGACCTGACCGCCAAGGTGACCGGCGACGCGCGCTACGTCGCCGACATGAGCCACGTCGGGCTGCTGCACGGGAAGACGCTGCGCTCGAAGATCGCGCACGCGAAGATCAAGCGGATCGACACGTCGAAGGCGCTCGCGCTGCCCGGCGTGAAGGCGGTGCTCACGCACCAGAACGTGCCGCGCGTGCTGCACGCGGGCTCGCCGCATCCGCGCTCGGCATCGGTGACCTGCGACCAGTACATCTTGGACGACCGCGTGCGCTACTGGGGTGAGGGCATCGCGGTCGTCGCTGCGACCAGCGAAGACATCGCCGAAGAGGCGCTCGACCTGATCGAGGTCGAATACGAGCCGCTGCCCGGCCTCTTCACGGTCGAGGACGCGATGCGCGCCGATGCCGTGCAGATCCACGACCGTGCGCCGGGCGGCAACCTCGTGCTGCCGCCGGTGCTCGTCGAGCGCGGCGATGTCGAGCGCGGCTTCGCCGAGGCCGACCTCGTGATCGAGGGCGAGTACGAAGGCGGCAGGCCGACGCCGGCCTACATGGAGCCGAACGTCTGCGCCTGCGAGTGGGACGGCAACGGCAACCTGACGGTGTGGATCTCGACCCAGACCGCATTCATGGTGCGCGGCATCATGGCCGAAGTGCTCGGCCTGCCGCTGCACAAGGTGCGCGTGCTGGTCGACCACATGGGCGGCGGCTTCGGTGCGAAGCAGGACCTCTTCCAGACCGAGTTCCTGTGCGCGCTGCTGGCGAAGCAGACGCGCCGGCCGGTGCGCATGGAATACACGCGTGAGGAGACGTTCCTCGGCGGTCGCACGCGCCATCCGTTCAAGATGTGGCTGAAGCAAGGCTTCAAGGCCGACGGCACCTGCGTCGCGCGCGAGGCGAAGATCGTCTTCAACTCCGGCGCCTATGGCTCGCACGGGCCGGGCGTCACGATCGTCGGCACCAACGCGCTGACCTCGCTGTACCGCTGCGAGAACGTGCGCCTCGAAGGGCGCTGCGTCTACACGAACAGCCCGATCGCCGGCGCCTTCCGCGGCTACGGCTGCGTGCAGACCTACTACGGCCTCGACATCCAGATGGACGAGGCGGCCGAGAAGCTCGGCATCGACCCGGCCGAGCTGAAGCTGAGGAACGCCGTGCGCACGGGCGACCTGGCGCCGTCGAATCATCCGGTCCTCGGCCATGGCCTCGAAGACTGCATCCGGCGCGGCGTCGCCGAAGTCGGCTGGGCCGCACTGCGCACGCGCTCGCGGACCGGCGAGGGCGTCGTCAGGAACGGCTGGGGCATCGGCTGCGAGATGCACGGCTCGAGCGCCTACCCCGGCATCAAGGAGCAGGGCAACGCGATCGTCAAGATGAACGAGGATGGCTCGGTCGTGCTGATGACCGGCACCGCAGGCCTCGGCACCGGCGCCCACACCGCCCTTGCGCAGATCGTCGCCGAGGAGCTCGGCGTGCGCTTCGACGACGTCTCGGTGATGCACGGCGACACCAACGTCGTGCCGTGGGACATCGGCGCGTTCGCGAGCCACACCACCTACATGGGCGGAC
>JBDSAB010000615.1:0-6213 GCA_039922395.1 Caldimonas sp. | reverse complement strand
CGAGGGCTTCGAGGCGACCACGTGGTACGGGCTGGTCGGGCCCGGCAAGCTGCCGACTTCGATCGCCCAGAAGATCAATCAGGACGTCAACACCGTGCTCGCGATGCCCGATGTGCAGGAGCGCATGGACACCTACGGCGCCGAAGACGGTGGCGGCACGACCGAGAAGTTCACGCAGTTCATCCACACCGAAATCGCCAAGTGGGCGAAGGTGGTCAAGGACGCCGACGTCAAGGTCGACAGCTGAACCGTTGGACGCAGCGCCTGCGGCGCTCAACGCCGCGCGCTATTCGTAGCGGCGTGCGTCCTCGATGACCTTGCCGTCGTTGGCGAGGCTGCCGACCGCACAAATCGCAACCTCGCCGCGCAGCTTGGTGACGTCGCGGATCGTCTCGGCGATCTTGTCGGCGAGGCCCTCGGGCCGCCCTTCGACCTCGACGTCGAGCCGCATGCGGTCATCGGCCATCACGCCGCTGACGACCAAGCGGGCCTTCTTGACGACCGGGTGCCGGCGCACGATCTCGGCGACCTGGCCTGGGTGCACGAACATACCGCGCACCTTGGTGGTCTGGTCGGCGCGACCGAGCCAGCCCTTGATCCGCGTGTTGGTGCGGCCGCTCGGGCACGGGCCTGCGAGCACCGCCGACAAATCGCCTGTGCCGAAGCGGATCAGCGGGTAGTCGGGATTGAAGGTCGTCACGACGACCTCGCCGACGTCGCCCTCGGGCACCGGATCGCCGGTGCCGGGCCGCACGATCTCGAGCAGCACGCCTTCGTCGACGACGAGGCCTTCACGCGCCGAGGTCTCGTACGCGACGAGGCCGAGATCCGCAGTGCCGTAGCTCTGGTAGACCTCGATGCCGCGAGCCCGGAACCAGTCGCGCAGCGACGGCGGAAACGCCTCGCCGCCGACCGAGGCCTTCTTCAGCGACGCCGGCCGGATGCCGAGCTCGTCGGCCTTCTCGAGCAGCAGCTTCAGGAAGCTCGGCGTGCCGATGTAGCCGTCGGGCTGCATGTCGGCGATCGCCTGGACCTGCATCTCGGTCTGCCCGGTGCCGGCGGGAAAGACCGTGCAGCCGACCGCGTGCGCGCCCGAATCCATCATCGCGCCAGCGGGCGTGAAGTGGTAGCTGAACGCGTTGTGGGCGAGGTCGCCGGCGCGAAAGCCGGCGGCGAACAGGGCCCGTCCCATGCGCCAGTAGTCGGCGCCGCGGCCTTCGGGTTCATAGATTGGTCCGGGCGAGCAGAACACGCGTTGCGCACGCTGCTCCGGTCGGCGCGTTGCACCCCAGCCGGTGGCGGCGTGGCCGCCGAACAGATCGATGCCGCGATCGGCCTTCTGGCGCTCGAGCAGCTCGTGCTTGCGCGTGACCGGCAGGCGCGCGAGCGCCACGCGCGACGTGACGGCGGCCGGATCGACGTCGCGCAGCAGGCGTGCGAACGCGGGTGCGTCGCGTCGGGCGTGCGCGACCTGGATCGGCAGGCGCGCCATCAGATCGGCTTCGCGAACCGTCGGGTCGCGGGTCTCGAGCGCGTCGAAATGGTCGGTCATCGGGTGCGGTGAAAGTCAGTCGTCGTCGAGACGGGCGGCGCGCAGCCGGGCTTCATCGACGAGCTTGCGCTGGTGGGCGGGCGTGTCGAGGGCGAACCGGTCGAAGCCGCTGCCGCCCGGCTTCTTCAGCTCGGCGTGCAGCGACCCGCCGTCGCTGATGAACTGGATGAACGCGATGCTGCGAACCTGAAACACGCCCGGTCGAACTTCGCGCACGCCCTTGATCTCGCGCAGCTGGCGGAGCAGCGCTTGCATCGCTTGCAATGCGGCAGCGTCGGCTTGCGGCATGGTCGTCTCCGGGTTCTCGAATCAGGCGAGCCAGCGCTTTCGCCGCTTGTAGCTCTTCACGTCGCGAAAGCTGCGACGCTCGCCGGAGCGGTCGCCGCCAGTCCCGAGGTAGAACTCCTTCACGTCCTCGTTCTCGCGCAGGTTCGCCGCGGCACCGTCCATCACGATGCGGCCATTCTCGAGGATGTAGCCGAAGTCCGAATAGCGCAGCGCCATGTTGGTGTTCTGCTCGGCGAGCAGGAAGGTCACGCGCTCCTTGGTGTTGAGGTCGCGCACGATCTCGAACACCTCTTCAACGATCTGCGGGGCCAGGCCCATCGACGGCTCGTCGAGCAGCACCATCTTCGGACTCGCCATCAGCGCGCGGCCGATCGCGCACATCTGCTGCTCGCCGCCGGAGGTGTAGGCGGCCTGGGCGCCGCGTCGTGTCTTCAGGCGCGGGAAATAGGCGTAGACCTTTTCGAGCGTCTGCGCGACCGCGGCCTTGCCATCCTTGCGCGTGTAGGCCCCGGTCAGCAGGTTGTCCTCGATCGTCAGGTGACCGAAGCAGCGCCGGCCCTCCATCACCTGGATCACGCCGCGCTCGACCATGTCCGACGTGCTGAGCCGCTCGATCCGCTCGCCGCGCAGCTCGATCGATCCCTTCGTCACCGCGCCGCGTTCGCCGGCGAGCAGGTTGCTCACGGCACGCAGGGTCGTCGTCTTGCCTGCGCCGTTGCCGCCCATCAGCGCGACGATGCGCCCCTCGGGCACCTGCAGCGAAACCCCCTTCAGCACGAGGATCACGTGGTTGTAGATGACCTCGATGCCGTTGACGTCGAGCAGCGGTCGCTGAGCGGCAGCGCCGCTCATCGCCCGCTCCTCCGGAACAGGATGGCTCCCGCCCCGCTTCGCTCCCCTCCCTCCGAGAGGGAGGGGCGTGCCCCGTCGGGGCACCTTGTTTCGCGCATGTCGTTCAGCTCTGGCAGTCCGCGGAGGTCCGTCGCGTCAGCTTCTTCTCACTGACGTATTTGTCGGCCGCAGCCTTCACCATCGGCTTGATGATCTGCTCGTCGGCCTGGAAGAAGTCGGACGACATCGCCCACTTCGAGCCGTCCCAGGTCTGGATGCGCGCCCAGGTCGAGCCCATGTGGTCGGCGCACGAGGTCGAGATCGGCCGCAGCACGCCGGCGAAGCCGAGCCCGTCGAGGCGTTTCTGGTCGAGCGACAGGTTCTCCAGGCCCCAGCGCACCTGCTCGGCGGTCATGACCTTGCCCTTGCCGTAGCGCTCCTGCGCGCGCCGCACACCTTCGATCGCGAGCATCTGGATCAGGACGCCGCGGGTGTAGAGCACCGATCCGACCTCGTCCTTCGGGCCCGTGCCCTGGCCCTTCTCGTGCACGAACTTGAGGATGTCCTGGATCACCTTGGGCTGCTGGCCCGATGGGTTCAGCGCGAGCGCGTTGTATCCCTTGGCGCCTTCGCCCGAGTCGCGTACATCGGGCTCGGCACCGGCCCACCAGACGCCGTACATCTTCTCGCGCGGATAGCCGGTCGCCTGCGCCTCCTTCAAGGCCGTCGAATTCATGATGCCCCAACCCCACAGGAACACATAGTCGGGCCGGCTCTGGCGCACCTGGAGCCACGCCGCCTTCTGCTCGACGCCGGGTGCGGTGACGGGGATCAGCTGCAGCTCGAAGCCGTTCAGTTTGGCGCGCTCCTGCAGCAGCGGGATCGGCTCCTTGCCGAACGGCGAGTCGTGGTAGACCAGGGCGATCTTCTTGCCCTTCAGGTTGCCGTCCTTCTTGGTCAGGTGCTGGACCAGGATGTCGGCGCCGGTCCAGTAGCTGCCCATGATCGGGAAGTTCCAGGCGAACGCGAAGCCGTCCTGCGCCGCCGACAGGCCGTAGCCCACCGTCAGCAGCGGGATCTTGTCGCCAGGCGCCTTGTCGGTGAGCGCGAACGTGATGCCGGTCGACTGCGGCTCGAACAGGGCCACGCCGGGGCGGGTCTTCAGGCGCTCGTAGCACTCGACGCCGCGGTCGGTGGCATAGCCGGTCTCGCATTCCTCGAAGGTCAGCTTGACGCCGTTCACGCCGCCGTCGCGGGCGTTGATCATCTTGATGTAGTCCTGCTTGCCGTTGGCCCACGGCGTGCCGTTCGGCGCGTAGGCGCCGCTGCGGTAGACGAGCAGCGGGAAGAACTGCTCCTTGGCCTGGGCGATCGCGGCGGTCGACGCGACGAGCCCGCTCGCCGCGAGCGCGGCCCCGAGCAACAGGCGGTTGAAAGACTTCAGGATCATGGTTGTCTCCACAGGTGAATCGAGCACGCACGAGCGCGTGAATGAAAAAAGAAACGAGGCATCTCAGCGCGAATGAGGTTGGCTTTCAATCGGTAGTTGTCAGGGCCGTGCTCAATGCGGGAACGGCCAGAGGCGCAGCTTCTCCTTGCCCGTCGACCAGAGCCGTGCCAGGCCGTGCGGCTCGACGATCAGGAAGAAGACGATCAGCGCGCCGAAGATCATGAATTCGAGGTGCGATGTGGTCACGACCGAGATCGGGATGCCCAGCCATCTCGGCACGGCACTCAGGAAGAGCGGCAGCAGGACGATGAACGCGGCGCCGAAGAAGCTGCCCATGATCGAGCCGAGCCCGCCGATGATCACCATGAAGAGGAGCTGGAACGAGCGGTCGATCGAGAACGCCGCCGGCTCCCACGAGCCGAGGTAGACGAAGCCCCAGAGCGCGCCGGCGACGCCGACGATGAACGAGCTCACCGCGAACGCCGTCAGCTTGGCGTAGACGGGCCGGATGCCGATCACCTCGGCGGCGACGTCCATGTCGCGGATCGCCATCCACTCGCGGCCGATGTGGCCGCGCACTAGGTTCTTGGCGAGGAGGGCGAAGATGCAGACGATCGCGAGGCAGAACAGGTAGCGGCTGACCGGTGTCTCGATGGGGATACCGGCGACCGACAGGCTGGCGACACTGACCGATCCCGAGCTCGAGTTGTTGGTGAAGAACGGAACACGCAAGAACGCCCAGTCGGCGAAGAACTGCGCCGCCAGGGTCGCCACCGCGAGATAGAGGCCCTTGATGCGCAGCGACGGGATGCCGAACAGCACACCGACGGCGGTCGACGTCAGGCCACCGAGGAGCAGCGCGGCGAGCAGCGGCATGCCGTCGATCCGCACCATGAAGTTGTAGGCCGCGTAAGCACCGACCGCCATGAACGCGCCGGTGCCGAGCGAGATCTGGCCGCAGTAACCGACCAGGATGTTGAGACCGAGGGCGGCGAGCGAGAGGATCAGGAACGGGATCAGGATCGCGCGCAACTGGTACTCGTCGGCCACCAGTGGAACCGCGATGAACGCGATCAGCATCAACACGCCGATCAAGACGCGATCCTGCAGGATCGGGAAGATCTGCTGGTCGGCGCGATAGCTCGTCTTGAACTGGCCGTTTTCGCGGTACAGCATCAGGCCTCCCGCCGGGCCGCCTCAAGGGAAGCCTGCGCTCCCTCGGAGGGCAGCGAACGAAGTAAGCGTGAGGGCGTCATGTCTAGACGCGATCGATGATCTTCTCGCCGAACAGCCCCTGCGGCCGGACGAGGAGGAAGGCGAGGGCGAGCACGTAGGCAAACCAGATCTCGATGCCGCCGCCGAGGAGCGGTCCGAGGTAGATCTCGGAGAGCTTCTCGCCGACGCCGATCAACAGGCCGCCGATGATCGCGCCGGGGATCGAGGTCAGCCCGCCGAGGATCACGACCGGCAGCGCCTTCAGTGCGACCAGCGACAGCGAGAACTGGACGCCGAGCTTGCTGCCCCAGATCACGCCGGCGACCAGCGCGACGATGCCGGCGACCGACCAGACGATGACCCAGATGCGGTCGAGCGGGATGCCGATCGACTGTGCCGCCTGGTGATCGTCGGCAACGGCACGCAGTGCCCGGCCGGTCGCGGTCTTCTGGAAGAACAGCGCGAGCAGCGCGACCAGGACGGCGGCGATCACCGCCGCGTACAGGTCTTCCTTGTTGATGAGAAGGCCACCCTGGAACGTCTTCTCGAGAATGAAGACCGGGTCCTTCGGCATGCCGATGTCGATCTTGTAGATGTCGTTGCCGAACAGCGCCTGGCCCGAGCCTTCGAGGAAGTAGGTGATGCCGAGCGTCGCCATCAGGAGCGTGATGCCGTCCTGGTTGACGAGGCGGCCGAGGACGAGCTTCTGGATCAGCCACGCGAGGACGACCATCACGAGCGCGGCGAGGACGAACGCGATCGCGTTGTCGATGAACTTGTTGTTGAGCCCGGTGACCTTCGGGATCCACTCGGCGAAACGCGCCATCGCCAACGCGGCGAACAGAACCATCGCGCCCTGCGCGAAGTTGAAGACGCC
>JBDSAB010000614.1:0-8156 GCA_039922395.1 Caldimonas sp. | reverse complement strand
CCTTGGGCTGGCCACACCCGCACCCACGTGCCGGGGCGACTGCGACGGGCGCCTTTTCCGCTGCCGGGGAAGCGGTCGCCGACGAGCAGCAGAATGCGCCCGCGGTCGGAGCGTCGTGGTGATGGTGTCCCGCCGGTTGATCAAAACCCTGACTCGAGGCCTTCTTCGACTCTTCCATGATCTTCTCCATGCGGCCGTTAACCGTTGAACCTAGCTTAAACTCTGTACTCCACCCCAGAGTCAAGGACTTTTTTCTGTGAGGTCATCGCCTGCTTCGGAGTCCCTCACGATCGGACGGCTTGCCCGGGCCGCCGACGTCGGCGTCGAGACGATCCGCTACTACCAGGACCGCAAGCTCCTGCCGGTCCCGCCGAGCAGCGGCGCCTTTCGCTACTACCCGGTGAGCCTGGTCGAGCGGATCCGCTTCATTAAGCGGGCCCAGGAGCTCGGCTTCTCGCTCGACGAGATCGCCGAGCTGCTGCACTTGGAGGAAGGCGCCGATCGAGCATCGATTCGCCACATCGCCACAGATCGCCTCGCGCAGATCGAGCTCAAGCTGAGCGACCTCCGGCGGATGCAGAAGGTGCTCAAGCACCTGGTCACGGAGTGCGAGCACACCAGCGCCGATCTACCCTGCCCGATCATCGGCACGCTCGCTGCGACACGCCAGTAGCGAACAGCAATCCGCTCACTCCTTGGCGTGATTGATCGAGTAGCGCGGAATTTCTATGGTCACGTCAGTGTTGCCCAGGACCGCCTGGCATGCGAGGCGAGACGTGGACTCGAGACCCCAGGCTCTGTCGAGCAAGTCGTCCTCGCAATCGCTGATCGAATTCAATGAAGCGCTGCCTTGACGCACGAGCACGTGGCAGGTGGTGCAGGCGCAAACCAACCCGCAGGCGTGCTCGATCGGGATGTCGCTTTCGAGAAGCGCTTCGGCGATCGAAGTGCCCACACTGGCCTTGACCGTAGCCTTGCGGGCAGTACTCGGGATGTGGCTGGACGGTGATGAGCGGCATGAACAGAGCGTAAGCTCCGTACCCGACTCCAGAGTCAAGGAGATCGTGAATGTCCCCCGCGATGCGCAAGCTCAACCTCACGGCCCACCTCCTGTCCCCTGTCCTCGATCGGCTGGTTTGGAGCTCTCCTGGTATTTTTGGCTCACGCCCTCGCGAGTTTGCTCAGTGACGACTTGCAGGTGGTGCGCAGCGTCTGCATCGCCATGGCGATGACCGCGTGGTTCGTGATCTTCCCGCTCAGCCTGGCGTCCTTTCTCACCGGCGTCGTCCAGGCGCTCGGAACCGCTTGGGGGCTGGTGCGCCATTACTGGGTCGTCGCCAAGCTGCTGCTCACGGCTTTCGCGACAGCCATCCTCTTGCTGAAGCTCGCACCTATCAGCGACTTGGCCACGGCGGCCGGGCGAGTGTCGTTCTCCTCGACAAGCCTGCTGGACCTGAAGCAGTCGCTTCTAGTCCATTCGGTGGGCGGTCTGACCGTGTTGCTCCTGATCTCGATCCTGGCGGTCTACAAGCCGGCGGGGCTGACGCCGTTCGCGAGCAAAGGCGAGCGGTTGGCGCTCCCGAGATGGGCGCGCTACGCGCTGATTTCAGCCGTTGTACTTACGCTCGTCCTTGCGCTGCTGGTGATGCATGGCGGCCATGGACCGACCATGCATTCGCCGGGCGCTCCGACCTAGTCGATCGCTAGGCAGCCGTCGCGCACGGGAGGCGTTGCAACCTGGTCTTACGGGTGCTTCTTCATCCAGGCGTCCAGCTGTCCGATCTCCTTGGTCTGGTCCTTGACGATCTTGCGAGCCATGGTCTTCAGCTCCGCTGATTTGCCGTGCTCGATCTCCGGCTTGGCCATTTCGATCGCCTGCTGATGGTGCATCTTCATCATCATGGCAAAGTCCTTGTCGGTGTCGCCCGTGGGCTTCATCTGCTGCATCTTCTCCATGCCGCTCATCATCGTTTTGTGCATCTCTTCCGAACCTTGACCCGGCATTGGTGCGCCGCCGGTCATCGGCTTCATGGAGCTGCTGCCGGCTGGTGAAGACGCGGGCTGCGCCTGCGCCGCGAGGGCAGCACCGCCGAGGACGGCAACGAAAGCCGCGGTGGACACGAGGCGGCCGAGGCTGGAGGGTTGAAACGAGTTCATGAGATTCCTTTGGTGGTGGGTAGAAAAGCGAGGGTTGAAAGCCGCATTGCAGCCTAGTTGGCGGTCTCGATGTTCGTCACGGTCAGCGCGCCGTTCATCTTCTCAGCCGTGAAACGAACCTTGTCACCGGTTTTCACCTTGTCGAGAAATGCCGGGTCTTTGACCTGGAAGACCATCGTCATGCCAGGCATGCCGAGGCTCTTGATTTCCGCGTGGCGGAGGGTGATCTTCTTGTTGTCCATATCGACCTTGCGCACCTCGCCGTCGGTCATGTCGCCAGACCCTGCCGTTGCCAAACCGGTGGGTGCCGGCGCGCTCGCGGCGTCGGCCGCTAGGACCGGACCCGAGACAGCAACGAGCGCTAGTAAAAAAATCGACTTCATGTGATCTCCTGTTGGTTAAGGGTAGGTAGGGACGTCACCGCTTCACGCGGGCGCCTTTTGCAGCAGCAACGGTGACGGCGCCCTTCATGCCGGCGTCGTAGTGCCCAGGCTGCAGGCACGCGAAGTCGACCCTGCCGGACTTGGTGAACTGCCAAACGACCTCCCCGGTCTTGCCGGGGGCAACGGTCACCATGTTCGGATCGGAGTGCTCCATTTCGGGAAACTTCTTCATGAGCTCGTAGTGCTCCTTCAGCTCCTTCTCCGTGCCGAGGACGAACTCGTGCTTCAGGACGCCGGCGTTCTTGACAACGAAGTGAACAGTCTCGCCCTGGCGCACATTGAGCGTCGAGGGCGTGAAGCGCATGGCGTCGGTCATACCCACGTTGACCGTTCGGGTCACCTTGGCAGGGTCGCCGGCAACGCCGATCGCGTCGCTGTCGTGGTGCTCGTGGGCGTGGCCGTCGTCGGCCTTGGCAGTGGCCTTGCCTTTGTGGTCCTCGTCGCCGTGGGCGAGCGCCAAGCCGGTCGACAGGCAACCAACAGGATGGCAATAGTGATCAGTGAGTGCTTCATGGGTTGATGTCCTTGGTGTTAGAGAGCGGGCGGCGCTTCAGTGTTGCATCGGTCCGGTCGGCTTGCGAATCTGGACCTCGATCTCCCGCGCTGGCTCGCCACGCGCTGGCATCGAGAAGCCGCCCTCCGATGCGAATCGGGCGGGCTCCGGCAAGGCGCCCGTCCACTCGAAGGCGTTGGTACCCGGCGGGTGCTGGTACCAACCAGGGTCCCGGTAGTCGCCCGCCGTCTGGCCGGCGCGGACCTTGATGACGCTGAACATGCCGCCCATTTCGACCGAGCCGAAAGGACCCTCGCCGCCCATCATTCGGGCGGTGTTGTCGGGCAGCGGCATCTCCATTTCCGACATGTCGGCCATGCCGCGCTCGGCCATGACCATGTAGTCGGGGATCAGCTTGTTGATCTCGCGCACGACGCCGCGGTGCTCGACGCCGATCATGGTCGGCACCTCGTGCCCCATCGCGTTCATCGTGTGGTGGCTCTTGTGGCAGTGGAACGCCCAGTCGCCTTCGGCGTCGGCGACGAACTCGAGCTGTCGCATTTGCCCGACCGCCACATCGGTCGTCACCGCTGGCGAGCGCGCCGCTTTGACGGTTGGGCCACCGTCGGTGCCAGTGACGACGAACTCGTGCCCATGGACGTGCATCGGGTGGTTCGTCATCGTCAGGTTGCCCATGCGGATGCGGACCTTGTCACCCTGGCGCACGTTGAGCGAATCGATGCCGGGAAAGATGCGGCTGTTCCACGACCACAGATTGAAGTCGAGCATCGTCATGATCTTTGGCGTGTAGGCGCCAGGCTCGATGTCGTAGGCATTGAGCAGGAACACGAAGTCGCGATCGACCTCGTCGATGAGCGGATGCTTGGCTCTCGGGTGAGTCACCCAGAAGCCCATCATTCCCATCGCCATCTGCGTCATCTCGTCCGCGTGCGGGTGGTACATGAAGGTCCCAGGCCGCTTGGCGACAAACTCGTAGACGAAAGTCTTGCCGGGCTGAATCGCCGGCTGCGTCAGACCCGAGACGCCGTCCATGCCGTTCGGCAGCCGCTGGCCGTGCCAGTGAATCGAGGTGTGCTCGGGCAGCTTGTTGGTGACGAAGACGCGCACCCGGTCGCCTTCGACGACTTCGATCGTCGGTCCGGGAGACTGGCCGTTGTAGCCCCAGAGATGCGCCTTGAAGCCAGGCGCCATCTCGCGCACGACCGGCTCGGCGACCAAGTGGAATTCCTTGACGCCGCCGTTCATGCGCCACGGCAACGTCCAGCCGTTCAACGTGACGACAGGGTTGTAGGCGCGGCCGGTATTCGGGACAAGAGGGGCCATCGTGTTGGCCGAGGTCTGCAGCACGGGCTCCGGCAACGCAGCCATTGCCACCCTGCTCACGCTGGCCGCAGCGACGGCGACACTCGCGCCCGCTCCGCCGAGGAGAAACTTCCGTCGATTCGTTGTCATGTGAGTTCCAGATCAGTGGTTTGCAGCCGGGCCGGGGCCACGGCTCGTGCCGGCGGCGCCGGCTTGCGTTGTCATGGACATCGCGCTCATGGGCCGGCCGATCAGGGACGTCTGCAGCGTCGCGTCGGCGAGCCAGAAGTCGCGCTGCGCCTCGATCGCCTGCATGACGCTGGTGATCTGCTCGCGCGAGTCGGCGAGCAGTTCGAAGACGCCGATCAGCATCCCGTTGTAGCGAAGGATGTTTTCCTCGGCGATGGTCTTGCGCAGGGGGACGATCTCGTCGCGGTAGTGCTTGGCGATGTCGTAGGCGGTCCGGTAGGCGCCGTAGTCCTCTCGTACTCGTGAGCTCGCCTCGACCGTGAGTTGCGCCGTGCGATTGAGTGCCGCCATGTAGGTCGCCTGGGCACGGGAGCGCGACGCATCGCCGAAGTCGAAGATCGGCAATGGCACGGAAAGGTCGTAGCCGCGTTGCCGAGGGAGGCCAGTCTCCTTGTCCTCCTTTTTGCCCAGCTCGAGTCCATTCACGTAGCTGGTCACGTTCATCAGCCCCTGCTCGCGGGCAATGAAGTCGAGGTTCGCCCTCGCCATGCGCACATCAATGCGCTGGTCCATCGCAGTCCTGGCGACGGCGCCTTCTTCCCTCGGCGCCGAAGGCAACTCAGGCAGACGTTCCGGGAGCTTGAGCGCACCGGCCTGACGGTCATTCAGCCCTAGAGATCTCACCAAGGTCTCGCGGCTGCTTCGCGCCGCCTGCGCGGCGCGTGCCAGCTGCGCCACCGCATCCGCTGCAAAGGCCTGCTCACGGGCACGCTGCAGCTTGCTGAAGTTGCCGACGGCCTGCATGCGACGCGCGATCTCCGCGCTGGCGTCGGCAGTGGCCTTGACCTGTTGCGCATACTGCAGTGCCTGCTGGGCGGCGACGGCTCTGACCCAGGCCTGGCGTGCGTCCAACGCGGCCTGGACGACGTTCGACGCCAACGTCAGCCGGGCTGCTTGCTGCTGGTAGTCCGCCAAGCGCAAGCGCGCGGGCAGAAGCAGCAGGTCCAGGACCGAAAAGCTCAGCGATCGGGTGATCTCGAGTTCGCGCGCACCGCCTTCGTTGCGTGCCAGACGCTCGAACGCGAAGACCGGATTTGGGAGTCGTGCCGACTGGGTGGCAGCGGCCGATGACGCTGCCGCCTCATACAGAAGCGACTGCAGGGCCGGGCTGTAGGCGAGCGCGATGCGCGCTGCGTCATCGCTGCCCAGTGGCTTGGCGAGCAGCGCATCGACGTCGGTCTCGGCCTGGCGGCGTGCTTCGTCCGTCGTAAGCCATTTGACGTCGGTGCCGAGCCGCTCGCGGCTGAGCTGCTGGACGTCGGCGAAGTTGCCGTCCACGGCGGTGCTGGCGCATCCCGCCAAGGCGACCACCGCAGCAGCGGCGACGCTCAAGCGTCCGACTTGTGAGCGCCGCCCAATGATCGGCGTGAATCGGGAGTGGCTCATGGCGCCTTCCGTCCCGTGGTCGACGCGGCAGCGCTTGGCGCAGACGCCGGGGAAGCAGGCGCGGTGCGTGGGGCGCCTGCAGGGGCCTTGGCGGCCGCGTTCGCGGACGGCATCGACATCCCAGGCATTCCCGCCATGCCGAGCCCTTGCATGCCGGGCGCAGCCGCTCCGCTGGGGGCAGAAGCACTGCCGGCAGTCGCGCCTCCCTGTCCTTCACGTGCATACGCCTGCCAGCCGCCGATCTTTCCGACCTGGTCATTGGCCGCGCGCCATGAGGTCACCGGCTGTTCGGTGAAGGGACGGTAGCCCTCGAACGCAGAGCGGTAGGTGGACGCGCCGGAGACCGTTGCAGAGGGCGCCGACGCCGCCTGTACAGGGGCACCGGCGGGCTGAGCTGCGACCAGGCCAGCGGCGGCAGCGAGCAGCACTGCCGACGCGGCAGTGCGGAAATTGGATGACATGAAAATTCCTCGGCATACCCGGCAGTCCGGCTTCTGCCGGCGATGCGCAATCGGGCGGGACGACGGGGAACGCAGTGCTGCGCCGGAAACCGGCGCGCTACCGCGTCACGAAGGCGTCAGGCGAGGAACAGTCGAGGGGGTCGCTCAAGACCCTCAGGCACGAAAGCGGCGAGCGTGTACGTAGCCAGGGGAGCGAAGGAGTCGGTCAGCTTGACCGGATCGAAGGAGATCGTTTGCGACGCTAGGACAGCGCTGACGCAGCAGGAAGCACAAGCGCTGCATTTCTGCATGCTGCCCTTGTCGAGCCGGGCCTTGCCACCATGCGTGTGGTTGGTAGTGTCGTGCTCGTGCTGGGCGGCATCCATAAAGTGGGCAGTGGAGCGCACATCTGTAAGGTGGTCAGCGTGCGAATGGCTGGACACCTGGTCGCCAGACGGATGCTCATGGCCAACGCCGCACGCGAGCATGGTCGCAGCCGAGAGGCCCTGCATCGGCAGGGCTACGGCCAGAAGCCACATCAACGTGAGTCGAACAGCGCGCCACATGTGGAAAGTCTAAATGATCTTGCTTCTGGCAATGGCTCTGCCTTCACTCGTCCGGCCCGCTCGCGTGGATTATCCGAGGTCGTCAAAGAACTAGCTCATTCAGAGCTGACAGCCTTGGCGCCGGCACTGTGGTGGGGGCCTTAGGTAGGGCCGGTTGACTCTGTAGCTGCTTTAGCGTTTCAAATGCCGTGATGCAAGAAGCTCCTTTGGCCGATCCCGCCGCCGCAAAGAGGGGTGTGGCCGCCCCGATCTGGAGAACCCGTGGAACTGACGTACCACCGAACAAAGGCAGCGAACGCAGTCGTCCAGACGCTGCCCTGTTCCGCATCGCGACGATGGATTGCGCGGTGGGGCGTGGCTCCTCAACCCGCCTCTGGCCTCGTTCCAACGGGCGGTTATCAACCTCGCGCAGAACCACCGTGCCCTCGAGGCGTTCAGCTCCGGGGTACTGCCGTGCCGCCTCCTCGACGCTGCAAGGGAACATCGTTCTGCATATCCGCCCTGTCTTCACGTTGCGGTAGCGCCAGCGCCAGTACTCCACCGTCTTCATGCCACGTCTCCTTGAGAAAGGGCATGGTGCGGGCAGCAGACATGGCGCGCTCATAAGCCGGTCCCTGCGCCTCACAAAAAAGGCGTGACAAATTGCCGAGTGAACCGATTTGGTCGTGGAGGGGCGGATAGGTGCATCCGCGCTCGTGGGAGATCGCCCTATGTCCGTACGCCGCTTGTCACCGAGACACGGCCACTCTTGCTCTACCGGCCATCTACCCGACCGAGATGATGCGCAACGAGCACTCGGGCCCGCTGCATCTGTAGTCGATCTCTTACCTGCAATGTGAAACGATCTCACAAGCTATCCATGCATTGACTTATAAGCAGTTCCGAAGCGGGCGAATAGGCTCGCACTAGGGAAAAGGCTGCAACGCAGGCCTCCCCGACCCGAACAGTACGAAGAATGCTGGCGACTTCGACGCTAGTGTGGTGCGCGCCAAATCGTGGAACTTAATCGCGCCGGCATATTCCAATCGCCCGGGAGGCGGGCGATGCGGGTTGCCAAGACGATCGAGTTGGATGCGCAAACCGGGCGGGAACTTCGGGT
>JBDSAB010000613.1:0-2676 GCA_039922395.1 Caldimonas sp. | reverse complement strand
GCCCTGAAGAAACAGAGGCAGCGCACGCCCTAGTTGGTCGCGCAGGATGCATTACCCCGCCCTCGTGGGGCGAGTGGGAGTGTAAGGTTCAAACACACTTGGACTGCGCTCGGCCGGCATCGTCCCGGTCAGATGCGCTGCGAAGGCACCCGTGAACCGCCCCGGGAATCGTGGAGGCCCGTTGGTGTGAGTCAGACCGACATGGCTGACCCGACGAGTTGACGATAGTAGGTGGCCTCGAACTCGGCCGGCGGAACGTAGCCGGTCGACTCGAGCAGCCGATGATGGTTGAACCAGAACACCCATTGCAGGGTGGCAAGTTCGACCGCTTCTTTGGTCTTCCATGGCGCTCGGCGGTGGATCAACTCGGCCTTGTAGAGTCCGTTGATCGTCTCGGCGAGCGCGTTGTCGTAGCTGTCGCCCTTGCTGCCCACCGAGGGCTCGATGCCGGCTTCGGCCAGGCGCTCGCTGTAGCGAATGCTGACGTACTGAGAACCGCGGTCCGAATGACAGATCAGCGCGTCTCGTTCGGGCTGTCGGGCGTAAAGCGCCTGTTCGAGCGCGTCGAGTACGAAGTCGGTGTGCATCGAGCGGCTCACTCGCCAGCCGACGATGCGTCGGGCAAACACGTCGATCACGAAGGCCACGTACAGCCAGCCCTGCCAGGTCGAGACGTAGGTGAAGTCCGAGACCCAGAGCTGGTTGGGCCTGTCGGCCTTGAACTGCCGGTTGACCTTGTCCAGCGGGCACGGCGCTTTGGGGTCGCTGATCGTCGTACGTACCACCTTGCCGCGCACGACCCCGCGCAGCCCCAGCCGCCGCATCAGCCGCTCGACCGTGCAGCGCGCTACGGCGATGTCCTCGCGATGCAGCTGCTTCCAGACCTTGTCGGCGCCATAGACCTGCATGTTGGCTTGCCACACGCGCTCGATCTGCGGGGTCAGGACGTCGTCGCGTCGGGCGCGTGCGGTGCGCAGCGCCGGTGTCCGCTGCCGGGCCGCGTGCTTCCTGTAGCCCGACGGAGCGATCTGCAATGCCTTGCAAATCGGCTCGACCCCGTGCGTGCCGCGATGCTCGTCGACGAACAACCTCATGACTTCAAGCGGCGGTCGAGCTCCGCCTGGGCGAAAAACGCGCTGGCCAGCTTGAGAATCTCGTTGGCCTTGCGCAGTTCGCGCACCTCGCGCTCGAGCTCCTTGATGCGTTGCGACTCGGCGGTGGTCATGCCCTCGCGCCGGCCGCTGTCTCGCTCATGTCGACGCACCCAGCGGCGCAGCGTCTCGGCCGTGCAGCCGATCTTGGCCGCGATGGACTCGATGGCAGCCCACTGCGAATCGTGCTGGCCGCGTGACTCCATGACCATGCGAACGGCCCGCTCCTGAACCTCGGGTGAAAACTTGACTGATTTCTTCATGGCTCCATCCTCTCAAAGGTTGAAGCCTCCTCAATACCGGGGGCGGTTCACCCGACGTCGCCCGCCAGTGGAATAGTCCGTCGTCTTCAAGAATACTCACGCCCGCGGACCCAGGCTCGATGAGCTGCATGCTTGCTTCACACAGGCAAGCCAGGATGGTGTCTGGACTCTCGACCATGCGCTTTGCAAGGTCTGAAAGAACCTCATTCTCGGTGTCGTACTGCGGCGAGCGGTAAATCCCGCTGGACAAGGTGCTACCCAGCGTCCATGCAGTGCTCGGAACGGGTCTGCCTGCTGGATCCGGACGGGCACCCATACGTTCAAGGCTCGCTTTCTGCGGAGATGGCGCGCACAGCGCCCCCCAGCGAGGAACCTAGATTGCCGCAGTTGTGCCGTTCCTCAGCACCAATAAAGGGTTGCACCTACCCAATTATCCGCTCTTCGCTCCAGAGGCACCGGTACGTCGGACCGGCACGAAATCGGGGGGGAGGTAACAGTCCTCCCGATTCCAAGCACACCGGTCCTGGGGTCTAGCAGGCTGTTGAAATTCCCTGCCGAGTAAACGTTGCGTGCGAGGCAATCGTCGTGGCAGGCATGTTCATGGCTGAGGTGCGGTGACCATGCGTGGATCGGACGGAATGCAGGAAGCGATGTTCACGTTTGCCAAGCTGGAAGACTTCGTGCCGGCCGAGCACCCGTTGCGAGGGATCGCGGGTTTGGTCAATGGGGGGTTGAAGGGCTTGAACGGCCTGTTCAACGAGATTTACGCCGATACCGGCCGAGCCTCGATCGCGCCCGAGAAGCTGCTCCGAGCGATGCTGATCCAGGTCTTGTTCTCGATCAGGAGCGAGCGCCAGCTGGTGGAGCAGATCCGCTACAACCTGCTTTACCGCTGGTTCATCGGCTTGGCCATTGACGACGCGGTGTGGGATCACTCGGTGTTCTCCAAAAACCGCGACCGGTTGCTCGACCAGGCGGTGGTGGAGAGCTTCTTCACCGAGGTGATGCAACTCGCCGACAAGCGCCAGCTTCTCTCGAAGGAGCACTTCTCGGTCGACGGCACGCTGATCCAGGCCTGGGCCAGCCACCAGAGCTTCAAGCGCAAGGACGGTGGCCGCGACGACGACTCCGGCGTTGGCGGCGGCGGGCGCAACGCCCTGGCCGACTGGAAAGGCAAGCCGCGCAGCAACGACACGCACGCGAGCACGACCGACCCGGATGCGCGGCTGTTCAGGAAGAGCAAGAGCACGGCGGCGATCCTC